>JANWHR010000212.1 GCA_025450355.1 Micropepsaceae bacterium | reverse complement strand
GATCTGGAAATCGCATGCGAACGGGATGGACGCGTCGTCGCGCTGCGCGGCGATGCGTTCACCGGCATTGGCGCCTACATCCGCACCGATGGGGTCACACCTGCGCGCAATATCGCGCAGGTGCTGTCCGGACCTTACCGCATTCCCCACATCGACATCTCCGTCGCACTGCAACTCAGCAACAAGACGCCCGTTGGCACCTACCGCGGCCCGGGACGGTTTGAGGCGGATTTCTTCCGGGAACGGATGTTTGATCTTGCCGCCAGTGATCTCGGGATCGATCGGGTGACGTTCCGGCGGATGAACCTGATCACGCCGCGCGAGATGCCGTACAGGCTGGCGACGGTTGTTCCGTTGCAGATCACGACTGAAACGGATTCCGGCGATTACGGAAAGACCCTGGACCGCTGCCTCACCGAATTCGGCTGGGCGGAAAAACAGCGGTTGAATGGCAGGTTGATCGATGGCCGGTATCACGGCATTGCGGTTGCTTGTTATCTGGAGGGCGGCGCATCGGGACCGCGCGAAAGCGCGCGCCTTGTGCTGGAGAATGATGGCTCGATTTCGCTGTACGCGGGTTCCTCCTCGGTCGGGCAAGGTCTGGAAACCGCACTGGCACAGATCGCGGCCGACGCGCTGGAACTGCCGCTGAGCCGGATAGGCGCGGTCCACCATGGTTCAACGACCGGGCTTGCGGAAGGCTTCGGCTCGTACAGCTCGCGTTCGACAGTGATGGGTGGATCCGCCATCATGGCGGCGGCGGAGAGTCTGCGTATTGCAATCCGCAAGGCAGCTGCGGAACGATTCGCCTGCGATCCGGCTGAAGTTGAACTGATTGACGGCACGGCACGTGCACCTGGTCAATGGCCGGTGGAATTCAAGGAATTTGCGCCGCTCTCAGCGCAAGGCATCTTCGCCAGCAGCAAGCGCACCTACAGTTATGGCGCCCACGCGGCGCATGTCGCAGTGGATGCCGAAACCGGCGCGGTCGAACTGCTGGATTATGTCGCCGTCGAAGATGTTGGCCGGATCGTGAATCCGAAGATGCTGCATGGCCAGACCCTGGGTGCGATCGTGCAGGGGCTTGGCGGAACGCTGATGGAGCAGTTCGTCTATGACGATTCGGGACAGCTCATGACGACAAGTCTTGCCGAATATCTGATGCCGACAGCCTGCGAATTTCCGCGCATCCATGTGCATGCAACGGAAGATTATCCCGCGCCGCACAATCCACTGGGTGCGAAGGGCGCGGGCGAAGGCGGCATCATTCCGGCTGGCGGAGTGATCGCGAATGCCATTGCGGCGGCACTGACGGCGCTGGGCGTTCAGCCAAACGCGCTGCCCCTGACGCCCCCGCGCCTGTGGGCGCAAATGCGCGGCGGACAAATCTAGAGTTTCAGCAGCCTCCTGGCGTTGCCGTTGAGAAGCTTTTCGCGGTCTTCGCGGCAGAGCGGAATTTTGTCGATCCATCCGGTGGCGAGCGTGTTCTCGACGAAAGGATAATCCACCGAGAACATGATGCGGTCGATGCCCATTTCCATGACACTGCACAGCAGCGCCGGATTGGAGAAGAAGCCGCTGGTCGTGATGTAAAAATGCTCGCAGAACGAATCGCGGAAAGACCTGCCGCCCGCACGCCTCAGCGAATGATCAATGCGCCAGAGCAGGAACGGCAAACCTTCCCCGAGATGGCCGAGGATGATCTTCGTGCCGTATTTCTCGAGCACGCCGCTTAACACCAGCCTGATCGCCTGGGTCGCCGTTTCCATCGTGAAGCCCCATGCGGCGCGCGGAAACATCGGCCAGGCCTGCGCATCATCCTTGAAATAGGCCTCCATCACCGCAGGATGCGGAATCGCAGGATGGATATAAAGCGGCACATCAAGTTTGGCGGCGCGCTGGAACACCGGCCAGAACATTTCGTCATCGAGAAAGCGGCCATTGGTCAGGCCGTGCACCATCGCACCCCTGAACCCGAGCTCGGTCACGGTGCGCTCCAGCTCATCCGCCGCGGCGGCGGGATCGGGCGTCGGCAGCGCGGCGAACGCGGCAAAGCGCCCGGCATGGGCCAGCACTGTCTGGTGCAGCCGGTCGTTGGCTGCGCGTGCAAGGCGCACCGCGCGTTCCGGTTCCAGTTTGTGTACGGAGGGAGCGGTGTGTGACAGCACCTGGATGTCGATGCCAGCTTCATCCATTTCGCGGATGCGAAGCGCGCCGGTATCGCCGAGCCGTTCGGAGACTTTTGGCAGCTTCTGGACGTCCATTCCGGTGAATGTCGCCTGTATTTCCGGATCGGCGTAGTGTTCTTCCAGGGCGATAATCAGTGGTTTGGTGGGCAAATTGGTCCTCCATGTTGTAAATCGGGCGCAGTGACCCTCCTTGGCGCTTCGCGCCGCGGAGCAAGGTGCCGCCGCATTCCAAACAGATGTCGCGCACAGCGCGACAGGCCCCCCAAGCGGGGGGAGAGATTCAGCTGTCGAGGGTAAAGGTTATGGCCCCATTGTCACCAAACACCACGAACTGGACCGGGACACCGCGCCCGTCGAGATCAACCTCGTATTTCTTCATGCCATCAAGGAGATATACATTGTATTTTTTTGCCTGCACGGCGCGGCCCGCAACGGTGAATGATGCCGGATCGCCGCCGCTCACGCGGACTTTGTCCAGCCGCCCGCGATCGGGCGTAAACAGGAAGTTGCCGCCCAGAATTGCGGGAGACCACGGATTCGCGAGCCGGACGTTCGCCGGGGCAACCTTTTCGCCGCCCGGCGTCTTCAGTACGAAGTGATCGCCCTGCGCCGAACCGTCCAGTTTGATGGCGTTTCCGTTGGTTGTTGTGATGCCGTGGAATGAGACAAGCCGGTCGCCGTCCCATTGTTCCTGACGTGAGGCATCCTGCCGGTAGAATGTGACGCCAAGGATTGAGACGGCGATCCTGACTTCGGTGCTTACCGTGGTGTCGTCGCCGTTTCGGACCACGGTGTTCGTGAACGTACCGATTTTGCCGTAGCGCGAATGGTGAATGGTGTAGACGAATTTCTGTGGCTCCGCGCCGGCGCCGGCGCCGGTCGTCAGAGCCGCGCCCATGACGCATACGGCAGCAATGGCTCTTACAGACCTACTCATCATCCGGGATATTCCCGGGCTTTGCATCAGGCTGCAAGTGCTTCCGCGTCACGGAAGCGTTTCATCGCGCGGCAGTATCCGTGGGGCAGCCCCGGTGTAGCGAACGGTGACTTCCGGCGGGAGTGGACCTTTGATGCGTTCGCCGCGACAGGATTGCTCGAACGCGTGCGCACAGATCCCGACGCTGCGTGACAACACGAAAATGCCGCGGCCAAGCTCCGGCGGAAAACCAAGTTCCAGCAGCAGCACGGCCGCAGCGCCATCGATATTCATGGCTGGCGGGGAAGTTTTGCCGCGGGCAAGTTCGCGCCGCACCGCCTCGCCCATTTGGACAAAATGCCCCGCGATGACGCGGTCGCGAACGGCTTGGTTCAGCAACTCGGCGATCCGCGTGGCGCGCGGATCAACGGCATGGAACCGGTGCCCGAACCCCGGAATGAATCGTCCGTGCCAGCCGCGCCACTCGTCGAGGGCAGCAGCCACAGCCGGATACAGTTCAGCGCCGGACCGGCATTTTGCGTCAATCAGGCTCAGCAGTTCCATGCACTGCTGTCCTGCGCCGCCATGGATGTCGCCCAGCGCATTCACGCCGCTCGCAATCGCGCCATTGATCCCGATCCCGCAGGTGATCGCCATGCGGGCAATCGCAATGGAGGGCGCCTGCGGGCCATGATCCACGCCGGCCACCAGAACCGCGCCGAGCAGTTGTGCCTGGCGTGGCGAGGGTAATTCCCCGCGCAGCGTGAGCCAGATCATCGCGGGGAAGCTGATGCGCCCGATCAGGTCTTCGATCGCGTATCCCCGGATGCGGATTGATCCCGGCGCGATGTCTGTGATCGCACTTTCCCACCAGGACTCGATGGATTGTCCCGGCAAGTCCTTCTGTTCCCCGCTTGCGGCCATTAGCAGGGGGGCGGCGGGTTAAAGCGAAAGTGTCGTGTGCCCCGAAGTGAATTCATGGTCATGAATTTATTTTGCGGCGATGGCTTCCAGTTCGATCAGGCAGCCGTGGTGGAGTGCGGGGACCGGGACGACGGAACGTGCCGGTTTGTGTGCGCCGAAGATTTCCGCATAGACTCTGTTGAACGACGGCCAGTTGTCGATTCCGACAATGAATGCGGTCACTTTCAGCACACGGTCGGGGCCGCTTCCGGCCGCTTTGACAATGGACAGCATGTTCGCGATCGCCTGGTGTGCCTGCTCCTCGAAACTGCGGTCGCTCAAGGCTTTGCCTTCCAGACTTACGGGAAGCTGCCCCGATACGAACACCAGACCGCCATGGCAACATGCCTGTGAGTAATGCCCCGCCGGTTTCGGCGCCGCATCGGTCGTGATGCGCTGGATGTTTGTGTCAGCCATTCAGGCCTCCGCCTTCTCTTTGACTGGCGACACCTCTTTCACGGCGCCGACCCAACCGCGATGGGTGATGTCGAAGATGATTCCGTCACGGTCCTGGTATTTGCATTCGTACCATGAGTTGGGCGAGGTGGGCCGGCCAGACAAATAGGCCGCGCCCGCAGCGGAGGCTTTTTTCTCGGCCTCATCGAGATCGTCCACCCAGACGCCGAAGTGATACACGCCGGGTTTTTCATCACCCTCGACCTTCAGCAGTGCAAGATTGACCGTGCCATCGGAGAGATAGATACCCCGGCGCGCCGAACCGACCCGTTTGAAGTCGAATACCTGCTGAAAAAATTTCGCGGAAGCTTCGGGGTCGGAAACGATCAGTGCGATGTGGCGAAGCCTGGCCATGGGCCCTCCTGCTTTTGATGGGTTTGGCGTGAGCTTATATGGGCGGCCTGCGGTGAGGCAATCTCCTGTTCCTTGTTTCACGGGTGCAGCTGCGGCACAGTGCGAACCATGGACAGCATCGAAACGGCAACTTTCCGTCGCGTCTATTGGCGGCTTGTCCCTCTGTTGTTCACGCTGATGTTCTTCAACTATCTGGACCGCGTGAACGTCGGATTCGCCGCCTTGCGGATGAACCGCGATCTGGGATTTTCGGCGACGGTCTATGGTTTTGGCGCAACCATATTCTTTGCCGGTTATGTGCTGTTGCAGATACCGGGCAATCTGATCGTCTATCGCATCGGCGCGCGGCGCTGGCTCGCGGGTCTGCTGTTCGCCTGGGGCAGCATATCGGCGGCGACCGCGTTCATTCACGGCGCCACCGGCTTTTACGCCCTGCGCTTTGCGCTGGGTCTTGCGGAGGCCGGGTTTCTTCCCGCGGCTGCGCTTTACGCGACCTACTGGTTTCCGGAAAAATATCGCGGCCGGGCGATTTCCGGTTACATCATAGCGACCTCCTGCTCGACGGTGATTGGGGGTCCCATTGCAACCGCGCTGATCACTTATCTGGACCAGGTGTTGGGGCTGCACGGCTGGCAATGGATGTTTCTTGGCGAGGGCGTTCCCGCGGTGCTGCTGGGCCTATTCGTGCTTTACTGGCTTACTGACAGGCCGGAACAGGCGCACTGGCTGCACGCCGATGCGCGTCAGTGGCTGGTCGCGAAACTGGCGTATGAGAAACAGGCGCTGGCGCATGAAGAAGCGCCCTCCGCCTTTGCCATATTGCGGACTGTTCTCTTCGATGCACGGGTGTGGAATCTGGGCCTTGCCTTCGGCGCGGGACTGATCGGGTTGTACGGTCTGCTGCTCTGGCTGCCGCAGATCATCAAGCAAATGGGGAACTTGAGCGATGTCGAGGTCGGATTCCTTTCGACGATATCGCCGTTGCTCGGCATCGCCGGTGCGCTCTTCGTCAGCTACCGGTCCGATCGCAAGGGCAACCGCAAGGCGCACATGGCCGCGTGCTATGTGGTTGCCGGAGCGGGTCTGCTAGCGAGCGCGCTGATCGACAGTCCGGTTGCGGCCTTTGTTCTGCTGTCTATCGGGAATGCCGCGGTATTGGCGGCTTCACCGCTGTTCTGGGCCATTGGTGGATCGTTTTTCGCCGGCGCCGCGGCGGCAGCATGCGTCGCCGTGGCAAATATCATCGCGCAAGTTGGCGGCATCGGACCGTGGCTGATCGGTGTGGTGAAAGATGCGACCGGCAGCTTCACGCTGGCGCTGATTGCCATATCCGTGTTTTTTTTCGTGGCCGCGGGTCTCGCGCTCGCGATGCGCCCGTCCCCGCATCCGCAGATCGCGGCGGTTCCAGCGCAATGAGCGACATTTCGCGCCGCAGTCTTCTGAATTCCGCCCTGGCGGCCACCACGCTTTCCATACCCGCGAGTTCCTGCGCGGCGCAGACGGCGGGTGATTCCGAACTTGTGCGCCTCACATCGGCGCGGCGCATTTTGCTGAAAGGCGCAATTGTTCTCACGCTGGATCCGGCTGTGGGCGACTTCGCGCAGGGCGATGTCCTGATCGACAATGGTAAAATTGCGCAGATTGCTTCCCGCATTGATGCGCCTGCGGAGTCCACCGCAATCGCAGAGATGCCGAACCGGATTATTATTCCCGGTTTCATCGACACGCATGTGCATTCCTATCAGGGGCTGCTGCGCAGTCTTCTGCCGGCGGGAATCGTCGATCCGGATTACAATCGGGACATCCAGAACAATCTGACGCTGCATTACCGCCCCGAAGATGTTTATGCGGGCGTGTTGATCACCGCGCTGGCGCAGATCGACAATGGCACGACGACCATTGTCGATATTTCGCAGATCTCCCACTCGCCCGAACACAGTGATGCCGATATTCAGGCGCTGAAGGATTCCGGGATTCGCGCGGTGTTTGCCTATTCGCGCGGTCAGGGCCCGGCATCGCGCTACCCGGACGATTTTGTTCGACTGAGAAGCCGGTATTTCAATTCGCCGGACCAGTTGCTGACCATTGCGTTTGCCACCAGCACCGATCCGAAATCATTCCGGTTTGCCCGCGCCCAGGGCGCGCGCTCCGTCCTGCACATCCGGGTCAATTCTGCACCGCTGATTGCGCTCTCCGGCGCCGGTCTGCTGCGCCCCGGCGATGAATATATTCATTGCACGCATCTTTCGCCGGAAGCGTGGGCCGCCATCCGCGACTCCGGTGGCCGCACCTCCCATGCGCCGCCGCTGGAAATGGCCATGGGCCACGGCTATCCGGCGATTCAGGACGCGCTGGACCACGGGTTGCGGCCGAGTCTGAGTTCGGACCATTCCGCGACCGTGGCGCAGGACATGTTCGGAATCATGCGCGCCGCTTTCGACCTGCAAAGGCTCGCGGTGCTGCAGCGCGCCATGCGCAAGGAGCAAAATCTGCCGCCGCTGCTCACGCCGCGCGATGTTCTGTCCTTCGCCACGATCGAGGGCGCCCGCTGCGCCGCGCTGGACGCGAAAAGCGGCACCCTCTCGCCGGGAAAAGATGCCGATATCGTGGTCCTTCGCGCAGACAAACTCGACGTCTGGCCACGAAACAACGCGTATTCCACCGTGGCCAGTCTGATGAATCCAGGCCATGTCGAGGCCGTGTTCATCGCCGGAAAAGTGAAGAAATGGGGCGGCGTGCTTGTGGGAGTAGACACATCACGGATCATGGCAATGGTCGAGCAGTCGCGCGACGGGGTCCTGCAGCGTGGCGCGTTTACGCCAAATCTGCTGGGCTGAGCGGGTTGCGCTCCGGCGCTGTCAGCCGCTATCACCGGAAAAAACCAGGAGTTTCAAATGAACCAATCCGGCGAAGCGCCGGCGCGCGCCTATCCCGACCTGCACGACCATATCGCTGCGCTGGAAAAGGCGGGCCAGTTGATCCGGGTGGACCGCCCGATCAACAAGGATACCGAGATGCACCCGCTGGTGCGCTGGCAATTTCGCGGCGGGATTCCGGAAAAAGACCGCAAGGCGTTTCTCTTCACCAACGTCGTGGACAGCAAGGGCAAGCACTACGACATTCCGGTGATTGTGGGCGGTCTGGCAGCCAATCGCGAGATTTACCGCATCGGCCTTGGCTGCGACTTCGATGAACTGGAGCAGCGCTGGGCGGAGGCGAGCCGCAATCCGCTGAAGCCGAAGATCGTAACCCGCGCACCCTGCCAGGACATCGTGATTCAGGGAGAGGAGTTGAATCGTCCCGGGCGAGGGCTGGATGGCATTCCGGTTCCGATTTCGACGCCAGGCTGGGACAACGCTCCATATACGACTTTGTCGCAATACATCACCAAAGATCCCGAGACCGGTGTGCAAAATGTCGGCAACTATCGCGGTCAGGTGAAAAGCCCGCGGCGCCTCGGCATGAACCCGTCGCTGGAGTTGCGCCCTGGCATTTACACGCACTGGCTTAAATACAAAAAACGGGGCGAAAGAATGCCTGCCGCCGTGGTGCTGGGCGCGCCACCGGCAGTGACGTTCATGTCCACGCAAAAGCTTTCTGAATCGCTCGACGAACTGGAAGTCGCGGGCGCTCTGGTGGGTTCGCCGCTGAACGTGGTGAAGGCGGTTACGGTCGATCTGCTGGTCCCGGCGGAGGCCGAAATCGTGGTCGAAGGCTTTATCGATACGGAGTGGCTGGAACCGGAAGCGCCGTTTGGTGAATCGCACGGCCATGTGAATCTGCAGGAATACAACGCGTTCATGGACGTTACCGCGATCACGCGGCGGCGCGATGCGGTTCTGACTTCCATCATCAGCCAGGTGACACCCAGCGAATCGAGCCTGATCAAGCGCGTGTCGCTGGAGCCGATGCTGCTCCATGGCCTGCGGGAAGGGCTGGGCCTGAACTGCGTGAAGCGGGTTTCGCTGCACGAAGCGCTGACGAATTTGCGGAAAGTCGTCATTCTGCACATGGAAAAGGACACGCCGCGGGTTGAGGTCTGGCGGGCAATGTATGGATTGTGTTCGCAGCACCGCGCCGTCGGCAAATATGTCATCGCGCTGGATGAAGACATCGATCCGGAAAATCTCGATGCCGTGTGGTGGGCGCTCTCCTATCGCTGCAATCCGGCGCTGGATGTGGAAATCCTGCGCCACCGCGATCAGGGCCACGGGCCGCGCAGCCTGCGCAACGGCGGCGAGGATGCGTCCGTTCTGTTCGATGCGACGCTGAAAGAACCGTTTCCGCCCGTGTCGTTGCCCAAACGGGAATATATGGAGAATGCACGCAAAATCTGGGAAGAACTTGGCTTGCCGCCGCTGAAACCGCAGGCGCCGTGGTTCGGCGCTTCGCTGGGCGAGTGGGACGAGCGGTTCGACGCGATGGCGAAGCGCGCCACCGAAAGCGACTACTGGGTGACGGGAGAGATCATCGCACAACAGCGGCGCAACGATGTGCCGATGAATACCGAAACGCGGAGGCTGAAACCAAAGGAATAGTTTCCTCTTCCGGTCATTCTTCGCTGCGGTGAAATCGAAGCGCCCCTCACCCGGCACGCCAGAACGCGCGTGCAAAAGCGCACGCGCGGGCGCCGCCGGTCGGGCTAAAATCGCCTCGGCGATTTCCTCACGGCCGCCGCCCGCAAGGAGAGAGGGTGAAGCTTATGAAGTTGATCCAGCGCAAACTTTGCTTTGGCAATGCGTTTCCATAAGCTTCACAGTGCGAGGATGACGCATGGACGGCCGGCTTTTGCCCGATCTGCTTGCCAAAATGGATGCCTGGTGGCGTGCCGCCAACCACCTGTCCGCGGGCCAGATTTACCCAAGGATAATTCGCTGCGGGGGCGCTCGCTTCGGCTCAGCGATATCAAACTGCGACTGCTCGGCCATTGGGGAACCACGCCGGGGCTGAACTTTCTGTCTGTGCATCTGAACCGGCTGATCAAAGGCAATTGGCGCAGAATCCGGCGCCACCGGCTTTACATCAGCGAACACGGCCCCGATCTGCCTGAAATTCTCAACCGGCGCTGGTGTGCCAACGCATGAGCGCCATCCTTGTCCTGAATAGCGGATCGTCGTCGCTGAAGTTCGGCGTCTATGAGGTGGCTGGCGAATCCGTGACGGCGATGCTGGCTGGCGGGGCTGACTGGCAGGACGGGTCCGGGCGATTTTCGCTTCACGGCGAAGAAGATGGAAAGGCATCGACCGTGGCCACGCAGCAGCAGGCCATGGAAAAAATCGCATCGCTGCCTGAAATCTCGCAGATTGCAATCTGCGCGATCGGTCATCGCGTCGTACACGGAGGACCTCTCTTGCGGCGCCACCGTTTGATCGATGATTCCGTGATGATGCAACTGGAAGCCGCCGAGGAATTCGCTCCGCTCCATGTGCCACCTGCGCTGGCGCTTATCCGCTGCGCGCAGGCGCATTTCCCGCAACTGCCGCAGGTGGCCTGTCTGGATACGGCATTTCACGCGAGTCTGCCGGAGGTCGCGCGCATGTTCGCGCTGCCCAGGGATATTCGCGATGATGGCGTGCAGCGTTTCGGGTTCCATGGCCTGTCCTGCGAATCCATCCTCAGGCAATTGCGCAGCGTCCCCGAACGGCTGGTCATCGCACACCTCGGGAATGGCTGCAGTATCACCGCTGTCCGGGACCGGACATCAATCGACACCAGCATGGGCTTAACCCCCACCGGCGGGGTCATCATGGGGACGCGCTGCGGCGACATCGATCCCGGCGTGCTGCTGTTTCTCATACGGCGGTATGGATATGACGCCGGTCAACTCGAACAATTGCTTGACCATCGCTCCGGCCTGATCGGGATTTCCGGGGTTAGCAGCGACATGCGGAGTTTGCATCAACAGCAAAGCATTTCAGCGGATGCCGCGCTCGCCATTTCCATGTTCTGCTATTCCACAGCGAAAGAGATCGCCGCCATGGCTGCGGCGCTTGGCGGGATCGACATGCTGGTCTTTACCGGCGGGATTGGCGAACACGACGATGCGGTTCGCGAAAGGATCTGCGAGTTGTTGCGGTTTCTGAAAATCGCAGAAGTTATGCCGCTTCCCTCGCGGGAGGATGAACAGATCGCCTTACACACCGCGGGTCTCACCGACAACCCGCGAAATGGCCGGTGAACCCGTTTCCCCCGAAAGTTCCATTCTGCTAGGGTTCCATCCCTGGGTGGGACCGCCCCCATGCGTAACGCGGGCTCGCTTCGGTGGGGCCTTCGCGTTCGCATTCCGCGAAGGCCCCGGTTTCCTGCCGATGGAGCCTTGACCGGCGTGAGGACTGTAATGATTTCACGATATTTCGCGTTCGCGTGTGTACTCACTTTGTGCGCCACTTCTGCCGTCGCCCAGACGGTGCTCGAACGTTCGCCCGAGCATCGCTTTCAGCTCGACTTTCATGTTCCGGATGCGGCGCTGCAAAAAATGCTCCCGCAGGGCTGGGAGCCGCAGGTAGCCACTGCCGGGCCGGCGAAAGACGCAAATCTGCGGGTCATTTTCATCGACCGCATCGGCGTGTTTGACGCCGCAGGCAAGCCGATCAGAAACGGTTCGACACAGCTCGTCTATATCGCGATTCCGGTGAAGCGCACGGGCGGGACCGATGCAGGGCAGATGATCATTGCGGGAGTGACCGATGATGCCGCGGAGGCACCCGGCAGATTCGGCGTGTTCAGCCGCGCATCAAACGCCTCACTGCAACGGGGAAGCGCCAGTTCGGGCGGGCCATCGGTCGAGACGGAAGACTGGAATTTCTCCACACCAACGGGAGAGCATCTGCAAATCCACGTAAAGTACCAGCGCGGCCCGCTGACGAGAGGCGGCGGCGAGGTGAAGTTTTACGATCCCGCCGACCCGCGCAAATACGAGATCTTCAAAACCGAACAGGGGCTCGACATCACCCGCAATGCGACGACACATCCGCCGGATCACGTGATGGAATTTTCCTATTCCATCGGAGGCGGGAAGCTTGCATCGTTGTTCGATGGAACGGAACGGATCCTCAGTTGGGATTCATTTCCCGAGTATGATCGCACGGTGATCGCGCCTTAAACGTGAAGGCGCCCCTGGATGACGCGCTCGCTGTGCTCGCGCCCCCTACGGCGCTTCGCGCCACTTGTATCTCAATTTTGTGCCACAAAAAGGGTGGGCCGGCACGTTTGCGCGGGCCGGCCCTGGAGCGGAGAGCCCGTCGAGCCACTGGGTCTGAGACCGCGGGGAAGCAGGG
>JANWHR010000211.1 GCA_025450355.1 Micropepsaceae bacterium | reverse complement strand
AGCGTGTTGCCCTCATTCCACGGAATGAACGCAACCACCTTCCCATCCTTCACGCTGCCGATCCGGATGCCCTGTTTGTAACCCGGATTGGTTTTGTCGCTGGAAGTCGAATCGGCGACATAGCTGATGTCGGTCTTGTTGATGAAGCCGCCGCTCGTCCGGCCGAACTGCCGCCATTCGGCAAGAAATTTTCCGTCCTGGTCGAAAATCTGGATACGGTTGTTGGAACGGTCCGCGACGTACAGCCGGCCCGCGGAATCCATCGCAAGCCCGTGCGGCGCATCGAACTGGCCAGGACCGGTCCCGTGGCTGCCCCAGGCTTTGATGAATTTGCCATTACTGTCGAATTTTACGATGCGGGCATTGGTATTGCCGCCGTGTCCGTCGGCGACGAAGACGTCGCCATTGGGCGCGATCAGAATGTCCGACGGCGCATTGAAATGCTTGTCGTCATTGCCCGCGACGCCCGGTGTGCCCAGCGTCATGAGGAGTTTTCCGTCCGGCGAGAATTTCATCACCGTCTGGCCCTTGCCGTTGCCTTTCGCGCGGCCGTCGCTGACCCAGACATTGTCGTCGCGATCGATGTAAAGACCGTGCGGGTAATTGAACATGCCCGCCCCGAAGCTCTTCACGAGCTTGCCGGAGGCGTCGAATTTCTGGATCGGATCGAGGTTTGATTTGGAACAATCGTCCGCTGTTTCACAGCGGTCGAACACCCAGACGCTTTTGCCGTCGCGATCGATATCGACGCCAGGAACCGCGCCCCAATGGCGGCCTGCCGCCAGTCTGGCCCAGCCCTCATCCACGTGATAGGGATTGGGCGCCGAGTTCGGATCGGTTGAAGGTTGGGCGTTGGCGATGCAAATCGCCAGAGTCGCTGTGGCCGCAGTGGCGACAAATGCCCTGACAAAAGCCCTTTTCATGATGTCCTCCGTATACGTTCGATCACGGGCGGGTGCCCAGGCACCATCCCCGGCCTTCGGCGAACGAGGAAGGAAAACATGCCGTGGAGGAATTTATCCGTTCAAAAACAACTTGTCATTCCCGGCGAGGCGCCAAGCGCCGAGGGAACGCATCAGGCGCGCCTCTGCGCGTCCCAAAAATCCTTTTGCGCAACAGACGCTGCGCGGATGGATCCCCGTCCCGCGCCTTACGGCGCGCCGGGGATGTTGGGGTGGGAGTGCCGGTGCGGCGGGCTAAATTTGGGCGATACGGCAGCCCTTCGGGAGCACGAATTCCTTCACCGCGTGGACGAGACCGTAGATCACCGCCTCCCTGGGCGTGATGTACACATCCTTGAACCGGCGCGCGACGAGGATTTCGCCGGGAATCGCGGCGCGCTCGCGCAGGATGCTTTCGGTCCGCGAGTCGTCGGCGAGCGCCGCATTGAGCGAGCTCTGCAGGCGCTCCGAAGTCATTCCTTCCTGCGAGGGCATCACCGTCGGATGGATCATGAACATCGCATGCGACGAGCAGTAGCGTTCTTCACCTGCGACGAATACCGCGACCGCAATCGAACTGACGCTGCCTGTGTTGTGCATCACCACATTGATCGGCAGCCCACGGATATGGCTGTAGAGATAGATGCCATCCGCCACATAGCCCCCGAGCGAACTAAAGCACAGCTGGACCTCGTCAAAGCGGTCGTTCACGGCCTTGTTCAGCGCGGCGGCGATGCGGCCAACACCATCAGAATCGATCGGGCCGGTATAGCCCATATAGGCAACTTTGCGTTCCGGGAAATCAGGCATGGCGTGAAAGGCGAGAATTCCGTGGCCAGTGTCAACACAACGGCGGAAAGCTTTGGCTCTGCCGTTTGCTCACGCCCTGGCGTCTGGAACGAATCCCAACCCAATTAGTTTCCTGCAAACGGGGGGCTTGGAGAACACCAATCGAGGATATTTTCGATGGCGCAAACAATGAACCAGCCCGGCCGGCAGCAAGGTCCTGCAGGACAGCAGAGCGGCCAGACCGGACAGGGTAGCCAAGGCGGTCAAGGTCAAGGCGGCCAGGGTCAAGGCCAAGGCCAAGGCGGCCACCAAGGCGGCCAGGGTCAGGGTGGCCAACGGCAGGGCGGAATGGGCCAGGGCCAGCAAGGTCAAGGCGGCCAAGGTCAAGGGCAGAGCCAGGGCAGCCGTTCCGGTGGTCAGGGTGGCCAAAGCGGCCAGCAATCCCAGCGTGGTTCCCAGCAGGGCACTTCCGGTCAGCAGTCCGGCCAGATGGGACAAGGCCAGTCGGGTCGTAAAGCGTCCAGCGAATAACCTGACTCTATAGTCCGGGCGTGGCCCGGATATGACATTGCCAGAATGAATTCCGATGCCCGGCCGCTGGAAATGCGGCCGGGCGTGTTTTTGCGGTACATTTTGGCCGCGGAGGCGCCGTATTTCGTTTCCATTTGAGCCGTAGATTCTTCAGCCGGAATTGGGAGATCAGCCTTGGATTTTGCACTTGGCGAAACCGCGGACATGCTGCGGGAAACCGTTCGTCACTTTGCCGGCGCCCAGGTGGCGCCGCGGGCAGAAGCCATCGACCGGGAAAACAAATTTCCCCGCGATCTGTGGCCGGAACTGGGCAAACTCGGCCTGTTCGGCGTCACCGTACCCGAGAAGGACGGCGGCGCCGGGATGGGGTTCGTCGAGCAGGTGGTCGCGGTTGAAGAGCTGAGCCGCGCGTCTGCGTCAGTTGGCTTGAGCTATGGCGTGCACGCCAATCTCTGCGTCAACCAGTTGAACCGCTTTGGGACCGGCGAGCAGAAACAGCGCTATCTGCCACGGCTGCTCTCGGGCGAATGGGTGGGTGCCCTCGCCATGAGCGAACCCTCGGCCGGATCCGACGTGCTCGCGATGCGAACCCGCGCACAACGCCGCAATGGCGCCTTCGTGCTCAACGGCAGCAAGATGTGGATTACCAACGGTCCGGTCGCGGACCTGATCATCGTCTATGTCAAGACCGGTGATCCTGCCGAGCGGCGCGGCATCACCGCTTTTCTGATCGAGCGCGGCTTCAGCGGATTTTCGGCCGCGCAGAAACTGGACAAGCTGGGAATGCGCGGGTCCGACACCAGCGAACTGGTGTTCCAGAATTGCGAAGTTCCCGAAGAAAACGCGCTCGGCGGAGTGGATCAGGGCACTCGGGTGCTGAGGTCGGGGCTGGACTACGAACGCGCGGTGCTTGCGGCCGGCCCGGTCGGGATCATGCAGGCCTGCATGGATCTGGTGTTGCCCTATGTGCGCGAGCGCAAACAGTTCGGACAGCCGATCGGTGAATTCGAACTGATGCAGGGCAAGCTCGCGGATATGGACACTTCACTGAATGCTTCGCGTGCCTATCTCTATGCGGTGGCGCGCGCCTGCGATTTGGGCAAGGTGAGGCGCAAGGATGCCGCGGGAGTCATCCTGTTTTGCGCCGAGCAGGCGACGCAAATGGCTCTGCAGGCAATCCAGGCGCTGGGCGGGATGGGCTATGTCAATGAAATGCCGGCGGGGCGTCTGTTGCGCGACGCAAAGTTGTACGAGATCGGCGCCGGCACTTCGGAGATCCGGCGCATGCTGATTGGCCGTGAATTGTTCGAAGGACGCGAATGATGGGACGCAAATAGTGTCGGGCGAAAGCGTCGTGATTGCGGGCGCGGCAAGGACACCCCACGGTAGTCTGCTCGGGCAACTGAAAGCCCTTTCGGCGACCCAATTGGGCTCAGCGGCGATTCAGGGCGCGATCCACCGCGCGGGAATCCCGCCCGATGTACCCGATGAAGTGTTCATGGGATGTGTGCTGACCGCAGGCCTCAGGCAGGCGCCGGCGCGCCAGGCGGCGCTCGGCGCCGGCCTGCCACAGAACGCGGGCTGCACCACGGTGAATAAGGTCTGCGGCTCCGGCATGAAATCGGTCATGCTCGGCCATGACGCGATCGTCACCGGCAGCGCGCGCATCGTGGTGGCGGGTGGTATGGAGAGCATGACCAATGCTCCCTATCTCATGAGCCAGGCGCGCGGCGGATACCGCCTGGGCCATGGCCAACTCTATGACCACATGTTCCTCGACGGCCTCGAAGATGCTTATGAACGCGGCAGCCTGATGGGCAGATACGCGGAAGATACTGCCGAAAAATACCAGATCACGCGGGAGGCGCAGGACCGGTTTGCCGAAGAATCCCTTCTGCGCGCCAAAAAGGCGACCGCGGAGGGTTTGTTTCGGCACGAAATCATCGCTGTCCGGATGGGCAAGGGCGAGGCCACGGATGATGAACCCGTGGTCCGGGCTGATCCCGCCAAAATCCCGTTACTGAAACCGGCATTTCGCGAAGGCGGCACGGTTACGGCGGCAAATTCCAGCGGCATTTCCGACGGCGCGGCGGCGCTGGTTCTGATGAGTGCCTCCGAAGCGGAGCGGCGCGGCACGCAACCAATCGCAAGAATCGTCGCTCAGGCGAGTCACGCCCAGGCGCCCGCCTGGTTCACCACCGCGCCCGTTGGCGCGATCGAGAAAGTGCTGCAAAAAGCCGGCTGGAAAAAAGGCGACGTCGATCTGTTCGAGATCAACGAGGCGTTTGCGGTGGTGACTCTGGTTGTGATGCGCGAACTCAACCTGCCGCATGACAAGGTCAACGTGCATGGAGGCGCCTGCGCGATGGGGCATCCGATTGGGGCGTCGGGCGCGCGGATCATCGTGACGCTGCTGAACGCGCTGCGCCAACGCGGATTGAAGCGCGGCGTTGCGAGCCTCTGCATCGGCGGCGGCGAGGCGACTGCGATGGCGCTGGAGCTGGTCTGAGATGACCGTGCTCGCCAGCCACACCGATCCGGGTGCGAAGGAATTCATCGCCAATCGCGCTGCGATGGAGTTGATTGTCGCGGAGTTGCGGGAGAAAACCGCACAGATCCGCCTCGGGGGCAGCGAAGCGGCGCGGGAGCGGCACAGCAGCCGCGGCAAAATGCTGGTACGCGAACGCATTCGGACACTGCTCGATCGCGGCGCCGAACTGTTCGAACTGTCGCCCTTTGCCGGCTACCGCCTCTATGATGATCCACTTCCTGCGGGCGGCATTGTCACCGGAATCGGCAGCATTGCTGCGCGCGACTGCATGGTGATCGCCAATGACGCCACCGTCAAAGGCGGCACCTATTTCCCCATTACGGTTAAGAAACATCTCCGCGCCCAGGAGATCGCGGCGGAAAACGGGCTGCCCTGCATTTATCTGGTCGATTCCGGAGGAGCGTTCCTGCCCCTGCAAGATAAAGTATTCCCCGGACAGGACCACTTCGGGCGGATTTTTTTCAATCAGGCGCGGATGTCCGCCAGCGGAATCCCGCAGATTGCCGCCGTGCTTGGCTCGTGTACGGCGGGTGGGGCCTATGTGCCTGCCATGTGCGAACAAAGCATCATCGTGAAAGGCCAGGGGACGATTTTCCTTGCCGGACCGCCGCTGGTGAAAGCCGCAACCGGCGAGAATGTCTCCGCAGAAGACCTGGGCGGAGCGGACACGCATGGCCGGCTTTCCGGCCTTGTCGATTACATCGCCAAAGATGACGCCGACGCGATGCGAATCATCCGCTCGCTGGTGCGCAACCTGGATGCCGGGAAATACGGCACGCCCGCGGTTCGCGAGGTCAAACCGCCGGTTTATGATCCGGCTGAACTGAACGGAATCATTCCTGGCGACGTGCGGTGGATTTACAATGTGCACGAAGTGATCGCCCGGATTGTCGATGGCAGCGAGTTCGACGAATTCAAACCGGCCTATGGCACGACTCTGGTCTGCGGCTTTGCACAGATTCATGGCCACATTGCCGGCATCATTGCCAACAACGGAATTCTTCTTTCCGAAGCCGCCCTGAAGGGCACGCATTTCATCGAGCTGTGCTGCCAGCGCGGCGTGCCGCTGATCTTCCTTCAGAACACCAGCGGCTTCATGGTGGGCCGCAAGGCGGAAGCCGAGGGGATCGCGAAAAATGGCGCCAAGTTGGTGATGGCAGTGGCCTGCGCCGAAGTACCGAAGCTCACGGTCATCATCGGCGGCAGTTTCGGCGCCGGCAATTACGCCATGTGCGGCCGCGCCTATGGACCGCGGTTCCTGTTCATGTGGCCGAACGCGCGCATTTCGGTGATGGGGGGAGAACAGGCGGCCCAGGTGCTGTCGCGGATCAAGCGTGACGCGTCCGTCAGCGATGCGGCAGCGGATGAAGAGGAACGCCGGCGCGCGGATGAAATCCGGAAGCAGTATTCCACGCAGGGCCATCCATACTACGCAGGCGCAAGACTGTGGGACGACGGGGTGATCGCCCCGGTGGATACGCGCGATGTGATTGGGCGCTGCCTTGGGATCGTTGCCCGCGGTCCCGCGCCGCCCACGCGCTTTGGCATTTTCCGGATGTAGCGATGCACCTTCCAGACCGGGTGACGATTGTTGAGGTTGGCCCGCGCGATGGCTTGCAGAATGAGCCGTCGATTGTTCCTGTCGCAACAAGAGTCGAACTGATCCATCGCCTGCAGGATGCCGGGCTGCCCGTGATCGAGGCTGGCAGCTTCGTCTCGCCCAAATGGGTGCCGCAGATGGCCGATACCGCCCAGGTTCTGGCCCAATTGGTTCGCCGGCCGGGGGTTCGCTATCCTGTTCTTGTCCCCAATCTGCGTGGATTCGAAGCGGCCACGGCCGCCGGCGCCAGGGATATTGCGGTGTTTACCGCGTCATCCGAAACATTCGCGCGCAAGAACATCAATTGCTCGATTGCGGAAAGTCTGCAACGATTTGCACCCG
Organism: Micropepsaceae bacterium; assembly: GCA_025450355.1. Lineage (GTDB taxonomy): Bacteria > Pseudomonadota > Alphaproteobacteria > Micropepsales > Micropepsaceae > CAIYRG01. The sequence continues at coordinate 3,756 of JANWHR010000211.1, read as the reverse complement.
TCATGTCTGCCGCGCAGAGTGCCGATATCCCGGTGCGCGGATATGTTTCCTGCGCGCTTGCCTGCCCTTACGAAGGCGATATTTCTCCCGGCGTAGTTGCAGATGTTGCGGAACGCCTGTTCCGAATGGGCTGCACCGAAATCTCGCTTGGCGACACCATCGGCAAGGGCACGCCCGTCCGTGTGCAGAACATGATCGACGCGGTATCGGCACAGGTTCCGGTCTCCAGGCTTGCGGTGCACTTTCATGATACTTATGGGCAGGCACTGGCAAATGTCCTCGCCGCATTGGAGAAAGGCGTCGCTGTCATCGACAGCTCGGTCGCAGGACTGGGTGGCTGTCCCTACGCACCGGGGGCATCCGGGAATCTCGCCACCGAAGATCTTGTTTACATGCTGGACGGTATGCATATCCAGACCGGCGTGGCGCTGGAAAAGCTTGTCGCCACCGGGCAGTTCATCTCCGCGGCGATTCAGAAAAATCCGGCGTCCAGGGCCAGCGTCGCTTTATCCAGCGGCAAGTCCGGGGCCGCAGGCGGAACCTGAGGCATGGCTCGCCGGTTTTCCTTGCGCCAGCGGCGCTTTTTCACGGCAAAGCAGAAATGGGTGCTATCCCCTTGAACAAACGGCTTGTCCCCCCAACGGGTGAAGACCGCATCGCGGCCGAATTCCAGATTCCCTATCGCCAGTATCTCGATGCTTCGGCATCGCTGGTGGCCGAACCGCCGGAATTTGCCCGCAATCCCGGCATCATGATTTCGCTCTATCGCGCGATGACGCTGTCACGGATTTTCGACGCCAAAGCCATTGCGCTCCAGCGCACAGGCCAGCTTGGGACTTATCCTTCGTCGGCCGGACAGGAGGCGATCGGGGTTGGTTACGCGAGCGCGATGCAGGCGGTCGATGCCATGACGACGACCTATCGCGAGCAGCCGGCGCAGCTTTGGCGCGGCGTGACTTTGGTCGAACTGCTGCGCTTTTGGGGTGGCGATGAGCGCGGGAGCGATTTCAGTGTGCCGCGTGAGGACTTCCCGGTCGCGGTGCCGATCGCCAGCCAGGCGCCACATGCGGTGGGAATCGCCACCGCATTCAAGCTTCGCCGCGAGCCGCGGGTCGCGGTTTGCGCCCTCGGCGATGGCGCGAGTTCAAAAGGCGATTTTTACGAATCCATCAATCTGGCCGGTGTGTGGCAATTGCCGGTCGTTTTTATTGTCATCAACAACGGCTGGGCCATTTCATTGCCGCGCGAAAAGCAGACCGCGACAGAGACTCTGGCGCAGAAGGCGATCGCCGGAGGGATTCCGGGAATTCAGATCGACGGCAACGACATCATCGCCGCGCACCAGGTGTGCAGCGAAGCGATTACGCGTGCGCGCAGCGGCGGCGGCGCCACGGTGGTGGAGGCAGTGACCTATCGCATGGGCGACCACACCACGGCCGACGACGCCTCACGCTATCGCCGCGAAGAACTGGTCAGCGCGGCGTGGAAGCTCGATCCACTGGCGCGGCTGCGCAACTATCTCGCCAATCGCCAATGGTGGAGCAAAACGGACGAGGAGCAGCTGATCGCGGAATGCCGTGAGAAGGTCGAAGCTGCGGTCGCCGAATATATGAAACTGCCGCCACCCTCGCCCGCCGACATGTTCGATTACCTGTTCGAAACTCTGCCGCCTGCCCTGCAATGGCAGCGCAAGCAGTTTACGGGAGGCTGAGATGAGCGAAGTCTCCATGCTTGGCGCGATCAACATGGCCATGGCACGTGCGCTGGAGGATGATCCGCGGGTCGTCCTGCTGGGCGAAGATATCGGCGTGAATGGCGGCGTGTTCCGGGCCACCGATGGCCTGCAGGACCGTTTCGGCGAAGACCGCGTGATGGATACGCCGCTTGCGGAAACGGTGCTTGCCGGAATGTCGGTGGGACTGGCGGCGCAGGGATTTCGTCCGGTCACGGAATTCCAGTTCATGGGTTTCATCTATCCGGGGCTCGATCAGGTCATCAATCACGTTGGCCGCCTGCGGAACCGCACGCGCGGCAGGCTTTCCTGTCCGCTGGTTTTCCGCGCGCCGACGGGTGCAGGGATTCACGCACCCGAGCACCACTCCGAAAGCACGGAAGCCCTGTTTGCCCACATTCCCGGAATCCGGGTGGTGATCCCCTCCTCTCCTTCGCGCGCTTACGGCCTGCTGCTTTCCGCGATTCACGATCCAGACCCGGTCATGTTCTTCGAGCCGACGAGGCTCTATCGCGCATCGAAGGAAGAGGTCGAAGACAGCGGCGAAGGCTTGCCGCTGGACGTTTGCTTCACCCTGCGCGAGGGCAGCGACGTGACCATCGTCACCTGGGGCGCGTGTGTGAAGGAAACGCTATCCGCCGCCACGCAACTCGCCGGCGAAGGGATTTCCGCCGAAGTGATTGATCTCGCGACCATCAGCCCGATCGATTTCGACTCGATTCTCGCTTCGGTGGAAAAAACCGGACGGCTGGTGATCGTGCACGAAGCGCCGCGAAATTGCGGCGTCGGCGCCGAAATCGCGGCGCGTGTCGCCGAACGCGGGCTGCTGTTCCTTCAGGCGCCGGTCGAACGTGTCACCGCGCCTGATGCAGTGGTGCCGCTGCTGCGGTTGGAAAAAACCTACATGCCCGGCGAAAAGCAGATCGTGGATGCCGCGCGCAGGGTGGTGAGATACGCATGAGGACGTTCAATCTGCCGGACCTCGGCGAAGGCCTGAGCGAAGCCGAAATCGTCAACTGGCATGTGTCGGAAGGCGACCGCGTCGTCGCCGATCAGCCGCTGGTCTCGGTCGAAACCGACAAGGCGGTGGTCGAAGTCCCATCGCCCTTCACCGGCAAGGTTGTGGCACTGTACGCAAAACCGGGCGAAATCATCCCGATCGGCAAGGCCATTGCGGATTTCGACGACGCCGGCGTGCGTGAGGACAAGGGCACGGTGGTCGGCAGCGTGCCACAACAGGAAAGCGCCGTGCCTGCCGCGCCCGCGGTGGAAACGCCGTCGCGCGCGAACGTGCGGGCGATGCCGGCAGTGCGCGCACTGGCAAAGAGGCTAGGCGTCGATCTCGTTTCCGTGGATGGCACGGGACCGGGCGGGTCGGTCATCGCCGATGACGTCAACCGCTTCGCAGCCGCGCTGTCCCATGCCGGGCCGCCGAAACCGCTGCATGGCGTGCGCCGCGCCATGGCGCAGAAAATGGAGCAGTCGCATGCCGAAATCGTGCCGGCTTCGGTCTATGACGAGGCCGACGTGGAATCCTGGCTCGATGGCGGCGATGTCACCGTCCGGCTGATCCGCGCGATTCAGGCGGGCTGCAAAACCTCGCCCACGCTGAATGCCTGGTATAACGGACATGAAAAAACCGTTCGCACGTTCCAGAAGATCGACGTCGGGATGGCGATCAATACGGGCGATGGATTGTTCGTCGCGGTCATGCGCGATGTGGCCAAACGCGACGATGCGGATTTGCGCCGTGGACTGAACAACCTCAAACAGGCGGTCGAGGCGCGGCAGATCCCGCTGGATGAGATGCGTGGCGCGACCATCACGCTGTCCAATTTCGGCGTGTCCGGCGCCGGACGTTTTGCCAATCTCGTCGTGGTGCCACCGCAGGTGGCCATTGTCGGCGCCGGCACGATCCGGCCGCAGGTGGTGGCGAAAGACGGCGTTCCCACGGTGCGCCGCACGCTGCCGCTGTCCCTCACCTTCGACCACCGCGTGGTCACCGGCATCGAAGCCGCCAACTT
>JANWHR010000210.1 GCA_025450355.1 Micropepsaceae bacterium | reverse complement strand
GAGATCGGCGCGGGTGTCCGGCACGCGCGGGTTGACTTTCAGATTGCGCGCCAGCGCCGCCTGCGCCGCGTCGTGATCGACCATGCGGTAGCGTTCGATGACATGCAATGCCGGACTGAAGGGTGTTCCGTACATATCGACCATGGCCACCGGTCTGTCCGCCTTGAGGCCTACGGTGTCGATCACCAGAGTGTCGCCGTCGTAATGCCCGACGGAATCGCCGTACCAGGATGGTGTGACATGCGCGGGATGGGTTTCGTTCATCCGTACCCGGCGAAATTCATGATTGCGCAGGTACAGGAATACGATCTCGCCCGGCCGTTGCAGCAGTTCCATGCCGGGCTGGAAAAAGATGTAAGGCACGCCAGAGGGCCAGCAGCGGTTGCTCGGCGTCGGATAGGTCATCCCGGAGCGGGAGATGTCTCCGTGCTGTCGCACGATTTCCGCCGCGTTCGGCTTCAGGATCGGATTGTTGTAATCGCCCACCCATTGGTTGTTGTTGACCTGTCCATTGGGCCGGCGCAACAGGTTGAAGACCGGACCCGGCCCGGACTCCGGCGGTTCAATTCCCGGAAAGAACGGATGCACCCACATCCCGGAAAAATCGGCGGTCGAAGCTTGCGCATAAGCAAGGGCGGGCGCTGCCGCCACCAACAGGAGCACGACAAAAACTCCGCGAAAATGCATGCGCGCTTGCGCTCCGCACTCAATCCGCCGGCAAGATGGCACAGCTTTCGGCTTTGTTTAATGCCTATCCGCACAGAGTGACTGGGGATATAGAATCGGCCTGCTCATGGCGTGGAGCCCGTTCATGCGAGCACTTTGCGGCAAAGTCCCGTACGCGGCAGCGGCTGCCGTGCTGGCGGCGGTTTTTGCGGATCCGGCGGCAGCGGCGGAAACACCGGATTTTTCGGGCTTCTGGGGACGTGGCACATTCGACTTCGAAGCCGCAAACTCCGGCCCTGGTCCCATCCGCAATCTGATCCGTTTGCCTTCGGGCAGCAGCGATCCCACCCGCCCGGCCGGCGATTACAACAATCCGATCCTGAAGCCCGAAGCAGCGGCGATCGTGAAGCAGCGCGCCGAAAGAGCGATCGCCGGCGTGACGTTCCCCGATCCGTCCACGCGCTGCGCGCCCTATAACCCGCCCTTTGTCTTCGCCATGCAGTTGGGCATGCGGTTCTTGCAGCAGGGGGACGAGATCACAATCCTCTACAATCAGGATGATCAGGTCCGTCGCGTCCGGCTGAACGGCCGGCACCCGGACCATGTAACGCCAAGCTGGAAGGGCGATTCCATCGCCCATTATGAGGGCGACGCGCTGGTCATCGACACCGTGGGCATCAAGACCGACGCACAGTCAGTGGTCGACCGCTACGGTACACCGTTGGGCGAAGGCGCCCATGTCATCGAGCATTACCGCTTGATCGACGCAGCAGTGGCAAAAAAGGCGCAAGCTGAGTATGAAAAAGAGGGCGGCCGTCTCGGTGGCGCGATGACGCCGGACGAGAATTACCCGCGCGGGCTGCTGCTGGAGCTCACGATCGAAAACCCCGCCTATTTCAAACAGCCGCTGCCGGTGGTCGTGACCTACCGGCGCACGATTCTGCCGTGGCAGGAACAGGTCTGTGCGGAAAATCCCAACAACGGCTATGCCGCCGCCACCTCACCTCCGATCCCGAAAGCGGACCAACCGGACTTCTGACGCCGCCATGCGCAAACCGGGTCTACGACATCAGACAAAATTCGCCCTCGTGGCGAGGCACGCACTTTGCATTTCGCAAAGCGCGTGTGGGGGTACGCGGATGCATTTGGGACTCGCCTGCCTCAGTGCCGCCCCTGTGCTGTTCGTCGCTTCGCCGTTGCCCGCAGTCGAAGCACCCACGGGTGTCACCGTCCCCAACTTTTCTCCCGACAGCGCCACCGGCTGGCTGAAGCCGCCGGGCGACGAATTCATTCAGCCGGAATCGGGCCCCGGACCGGTGAAGGCCGATCCCTCCCATCCCTATTTCTCCAATGCCATCACTGCCCAGGAGACGGTGAAGATCGCCGATCTGAGCAATCCCATTCTCCAGCCCTGGGCGCGCGAACAGATGCGCAAGGCAAATGAGGCCGTGATGGCGGGCAAGATAGGTTTCACCGCGCGTTCGCGCTGCTGGCCGCATGGCGTTCCCGGCTTCCTGCTCTATCCCGTGCACCCAATCATCTTCATCCAGACCGCGAAAGAAGTCCTCATGACCTGGGGACAGGATTTTCAGCTTCGCCATGTCTATCTCAATGTGGAGCACAGCAATCATCCGAACCCGTCCTGGTACGGAGAATCTATCGGCCACTACGAAAACGGCGATACGCTGGTTGTGGACACGATCGGGCTGAACGACCGGACCTATGTGGACAATTACCGCACGCCGCACACGACGCAGCTCCACGTGACCGAACGCTTCCGGATTGTCGATCGTGGGACCGCGCTGGACGTCCGCGTTCATGTCGAAGACCCGGGCGCCTTCATCATGCCGTGGAACGCGGTGCAGCATTACAAAATCGATCACCGCCCGGGCGAAGTACCGCTGCATGAAATGGTCTGTGCGGAAAACAACGAAGACCACTTCAATCAGGGTCTGGTCCCCATCCCGCAATCACCCCGCCCGGACTTTTGACCCGCTGTTGTAGGCGGGCTTCCGCCCGCCTGGACCGCGGGCTTCCAGCCCGCATTCTTCTATCGTGGCGGTGCCCGCCTGCGTGGCGACGCGTGTCGGCGGGGAGGTGGCCGCCCCGCATGCGGGCGGGAAGCCCGCGCTCCGATACCACTTACGATTTCGAGCCGCGCGCGCCGGGTCTGGCGGCCACCACGGGGCCGTTGACCGCCGCCATCACGTGCAACGTATTGCGGTAATGCTGCGACAGCCGTGGCAGCATTTCGCGGGCGTATTGCGCCATCACCGGATTTTTGCCGCTGCGCGCTTCTTCTTTGTACAGAGTGTCAGCCCGGTTGGTATCGGCAACGATGCGCAGCAGATATTCGCGATCCGGGTTGCCGGCCCTGCTCAGGTCATTTTGCGCGTTCTGCGCGTTTTCGGGCAGGATTTGCGGCAGACTCAATCCGAATTCGCTCGCAAGACGGTGCAGGCGTGCTTCGACGTTGCCCATATATCTTTCGGTGGCTGCGGCGAAGCGCCGAACCGTGGAATTTTTCGCCCGCGCGATTGCCACCTTGCTCAGCTCGCGCTGAAGCCTTTCGCCTTCGACGGCGGTCATCAGGAACGTCCTGTCCTGGCCCGACAACCCTTCTACAGCGGCGGCGCGCCGCTGGATTTCCGGAAAGCTGGTCCCCGCGGCCTGCTGAAGCGGTGCAACCGGCGAATTTGCAGCGTCGATTGCGTCTGCTGCGGAACCGGCCTGCGGCGAGAGCGTCACCAACCAGTATACCAGGCAGCAGAACGCCGGTAATCGAAGATCAAGTTTCATATTGGTCTCGTGGGCACAATCGGCATGTACCCAGAATGCACCCGCGTGGAGCGGGTTCATTCACCGGCGTCAACAAAGCGTGAAATCATGTCCGGGTGCCGATCTCGCGTGTCTGGTGGCGGTCATTCTGCCCCTTGCTACGTACCGCGGATCGGGTTACGTGGCGAAGCGATGATCCGCTCGTTCCTCTGCAAGGCAACAGAGAGGCTGTGGAATGGCCAGGCAAGCCGGAAATTTCCGCGCGAAATTCAGGACAGGGCGTTACGCAAACTTCGCCAGATCGACGCGGCGCGAACGAGGGACGACCTGAAGAACCTGGCTGGCAACCGCCTTGAGCCGCTTAAGGGCGGGCGGAAAGGGCAATGGAGCATCCGGGTGAACGATCAATGGCGCGTCTGCTTCCGCTGGTCGGAAGGAGATGCGCTCAACGTGGAACTGGTGGATTATCACTGACAGGCGTGGAGCGAAAAAATGGCACAGTTGCGCAATCCTCATCCCGGGGAAATCCTGAAGCAGGAATTCCTGAACGAGATCGGCTTGAGTCAGAACCAGCTGGCCCATGCTGTCGGAGTGCCGCCAAATCGCATTCATGCGGTCGTGAACGGTACCCGGGACATTACGGCCGACACCGATCTCCGGCTGTGCAAGTTTTTCGGTCTTTCGGAGGGTTACTTCCTGCGCCTCCAGAATGCCTACGACACACTCGAGGCGAAAAGGCGGATCTCGCCGCAATTGGCGAAGATCAGGCAGTACAAACAGGCCGGGACTCAGCCTGGCCGCGAACCGGCCAACTTCTCATGACGAGGATGCGTTCGCGGTGATCCGGTTTGCCGGACAGTTCAGATGCCAGGTGAGGCCCTCGGGACGGTAGTCGAGAACGGCCGAAGCGCCGAGCGCCCTGGCGGTAATGGTTTCGAGAACCGTCGAGCCAAAACCGCGCCGGCTGGGGCGTTTGGCGGGCGGCCCCCCCTGTTCAACCCATGCGAAGCGGAACTGCTTTCCTGCATCATTGTGCAGGAATGCCCAGGATACGCGCACAGAACCAGCCGGCGCCGAGAGCGCGCCGTATTTGGTTGCATTGGTAACCAGTTCATGCACGGCCATGCTTAGCGTTTGGGCGGCGGCTGGTGTGATCAGGATGCGTTCGCCATCGATCACCATCCGGTCGCCGGCGCGATTGGCCACATGGGCAAGCTGGGTTCGCACCACGTCTTCGATCAGGGCGCCTTTCCAGTCATTGTTGACCACGAGGTCCTGGCTTCGTGCCAGTGACTGAAGCCGTTTTTCGAAATCTCCGATGAAGCTTCCGGGGTTGCTGCGCATCGAATGGCGCGCGATCGATTGCACCACCGCCAGCATGTTCTTGGACCGGTGATTCACCTCCCTGAGCAACAGCCGGACCTGCTCCTCGCGCTGTTTCTGTTCGTTTTCCATCCGGACGCGCATGATGAAATTTGCCGCGAGCCGGCAATACATATCCAGCAATGCCAGTTCGCGCACTGTCGGCTGGTATGGATTCGCATAATGCGTGGACAACATCCCCAGCACCGAACCATCGTGGCCAATGAGTGGCGTGGATTGCACGGCCCTGTACCCGGCCGCGGCGGCAGTAGCGCGTATCGACGCATAGTCTGCGTCCGCCTGTACATCCGCGATAATGATCCGTTTGCCCGATTGCAGCGCCCGCGCGCAGGCTGAACAGTCCGCGACAGTCATCTCGGCAAATCTTTCGAGAAAGTCCTGATTGAAACCGTGCTGCGCGGCGATGGTCAGCGCACCCCGGGTCGAGTCGAACAACTGAATATTTCCTTTGTCCGCGGAAACGACGCCGGTCGTGACGCGCAAAATTTCATCAAGCCCGGGCGCAAGTTCGCGGGTTTGCCAGAGGCGGGACGCCAGTCTGTTGAGCTGGCGAAGGGCAGCAGCTTCGCGTTCGAGCTGCTGATCCTGTTCGCGCAAACGCGCTTCGCTCATGCGGAGCGAACTCAGGGATCCCGCAAGATCCTCCTGGGTCCGCGCGAGAAGCGTTCGGATGTCGATTGTGTCCTGAAGATCGATGACGGCTCCGAGCCACTCCTTAACCTCGGCAGCCTCATTCCGGATCGCGATGCCACGGGTCTGAAACGCCCGGTAAGCATTGTGTTTGGCGCTCCAGATCCTCCCCTGGGTGAAGTAGGGCGAACCCGAAGCAACAGCGGAAGCCCAGTCCGCCACAATGGCGCCGCGGTCGTCCGGATGGATCGCCGTGATCCATCCGCTTCCCCGGTACTCATCCCGGCTTTGGCCGGTATAAGCCGCCCAGTGCGGCTGTTCCTCCACGAACTCGCCCGCGTCATTGGCCCACCAGACGATGGAGGCCGACGCGAACAGCAGATCGTTCAACCGCCCTGCGGCGGCCAGCAATTGGATCGGTTTCGTATTCAAGGCGCCCCGGTCTGGCAAGAAAGCCAAGCTTATTTCAGCTGCAGCACAACGGCCATAAAAACCTTTAGAAGCCCGGCCGTGTCCGTTTTTTGTCACGCCCCGCCGTGCCGCAATCCCGAAACTTTAGCCGGCCATCAGACGTTCCGTGAAGGTTCCAATCGGGAACAGTCACCGCCTGTCTGGGGGGTGGTCCGTGAACAGGGGATCCAATTCTCAAGTC
>JANWHR010000209.1 GCA_025450355.1 Micropepsaceae bacterium | reverse complement strand
CCACCATCCCGGCGCTCATCATTGTGAACAAGACGGGTCTTTTGTTCACGCTCAATCGCGTCACCGGGAAACCCATCTTCGACGTCGTCGAACGCCCGGTGCCAAAGAGCGACGTGCCGGGAGAGCAGGCGTCTCCGACGCAGCCGTTCCCGGTGAAGCCCGATCCACTGACGCAGATGACGATCTCGCGCGACCACCTCTACAAGGGTGAGCCGCAGCATCAGGCCTACTGCGAGCACATGGTGGACGACAACAACATGAAGCTGGGCGGGCCCTACATGCCGATCGCCTTGAACCGCTACAGCATTTCGCCGCCGGGGCCGCAGGGCGGTATCAATTTTTGGGGCGGCTCATACGATCCCAAGCTGCATTTGTTCGTATCGAACACCAACAACCTGTTCCAGCCGATGCGGCTCGTGCAACGGGCGGATGGCAGCTACATCAACGAGGGACCGCTTGCCGGCTAGCGGCGCTTCGGTGACGCCGAAAGACATCTGCCGTGCGGGCCGACGCCCTGGGGGGAACTGGTCGCCGTCAACATGGATACCGGCGACATCGCCTGGCGCAAGACTCTTGGCGTGACCGATATTTTTCCCGCAGGACTTCAGGACACCGGCCGCCCGAGCACGGGCGGCGTCATCCTGACCGCGGGCGGCCTCACCTTTGTCGGGGGGACCGACGATTTCAGGTTCCGCGCCTTTGCAACCGCAACCGGCGAGAAACTCTGGGAAATCAGGCTGCCATCCTCGATCGAGGCGACGCCAGTCACCTACCTCGGTGCGGATCGCAGGCAGTTCGTGACCGTGGTGAGTACCGGTGGCAGTCTGACGGGATCGGAAGTCACCAACGACGAGATCATCGCCTTCGCGTTGCCGAAAAGGTGAGTCTTCTGCCTATTTTGCGCGGCCAAGGTATCCTTGCGACAGCATTGGAATCCGCAGCAGTGTGCCGCCGCCGGACACGTAGAGCGTCCGCTTGTCCGGGCCACCGAAGCCCAGGTTCTGGCAGCGCCGTGTGATGCACCAGACCGGGATCGCGCCCAGGTGCTGTCCGGTTGGACTCAGGACCTCGATGCCGGCATCGGTCAGCGCATACAGCCGGCCGTCGTTGTCGGTGTCCAGCCCATCGGCCCGCGAAATTGGCGGCTCCGTCGCGGCGCGCGACATATCCCGTCCCACATAGGTGGCGAAGACCCGGCGATTGGCGAGGCGACCGTCCGGCTGCACGTCGAATTCATAGATGTTGATGCCCCGGGTGTCGTTCACGTAGAGCGTCTTTTCGTCGTGGCTGAGCTGAATACCGTTTGGTGATGTGATGACGTCATCCACAAGCATGATCGGGCCGCCCGGCGGCACGTAATAAACCCTGGAGGCCTGAGGGTCTGTGAAATACACGCCGCCATTGCGGTTCGCGACGATGTCGTTCGGGCGGCCAAAGGGCTTCCCCTGGTAATTGTCCGCGATAATTCTCTCGTGCCCCTTCGGCCATACGACGCGAGGTCCCATAAAACCGGGCTTCGTCTGGATCGAAATCAGCTCGCCCTGCGCGGTGTAGACCATGCCCAGCGGATTGAGCAGCCCACCGATAAAGGTAACCGGCTGATCGTGCTCGTCGAGCCTGACGATGCGGTTGGCCTGGGACTCGGAAAAGATCAGACCGATACCCGGAAGCCAGAAGGAATCGTCCGAACTCGTCAAGCCTTTGATGACCACCTCAGGCATCGTGCCGCCGGCGATCACGCCGGGGATGGCGGGAGACGGCTGCAGCGCAACGGTATTGGGCGGCGTCTGGGCGGCGGCCGGAGAGAGGCTTGAGCCTGTGCTCAGCATCAGGGCCAACGTCACGGTTGCCAAGCGTATCATGGCAGCGATTCCTTCACTGGATCGAGACGGCCGCACCTTAGCACGGCGGACGGCCCGCGCACGCGTTCTGCTTGACGGTGCCCGGTTGCCGCTTTAGAGCGCGGCGGTTGTGACCATGCTGGAAATCACCCAACAATTCAGTTTCGATGCCGCGCATTACCTTGGCGCTGGCGCGACGGATTCCAACCGGAGAATCCACGGCCACAGTTTTTACGCCGAGGTGACTTTGCGCGGTGAGCCGTGCGAACAGGGCTGGGTGCAGGATTTCGCTGAAATCAACGCGGCTCTCGGTGAAATTCGCGATTTGCTCGATCATCACCTGCTGAATGAGATTCCGGCGCTGGGGCCGCCAACATTGGAAAATCTGGCGAAATTTGTGTTCCGGGAGGCAAAGCAGCGCCTTCCGGAAACACGGCGGGTGCGTCTGTCGCGCCCCTCGCTGGGGCAGTCGTGCAGCTATGAAGAGAGCTGAGTTGGCACGCCGGGAACGAAACCTGCAATTGGGCCGGCGCGTGGCGATTCCCGCTTCGCCGGATGAGGCGGTCCTCGATGCCGTCGCCAATCCGCACGGCGACACCGATTATTGCGTACGATTTACCGTACCGGAATTCACTACGCTTTGCCCGATCACGGGCCAGCCGGACTTCGCGCATTTCGTGATTGATTATTGCCCGGCAAGGACCCTGCTGGAATCGAAATCGCTGAAGCTGTTCCTGGCGAGCTTTCGCAACGCCGCCAGCTTTCACGAAGACTGCACCGTCACGATCGGCAAGCGCATCGTCCGCGAAATCCGCCCCAAATATCTTCGCATCGCGGGCTTCTGGTATCCGCGCGGCGGAATTCCGATTGATATCTTCTGGCAAAAGGGCCGCGTGCCCGCGGGCGTCTGGTTGCCCGACATTGAGGTTGAGCCCTATCGCGGCCGCGGCTGACCCTGCAGGCGCACGCAAACCGCATGGCGGTGACAGCTCACGAGATGATCGTTGACCATTCCGATCGCCTGCGCAAAGGCATAAACGATCACCGGGCCACAAAAGCGGAAGCCGCGGCCGCGCAGCTCTTTCGCCAATTGCTCGCTCATGGCGGTTTTGGCGGGAATGTCGCGCATGGTCCTGCGCAATTTTTGGTGCGGTTCTCCGGCGAATTTCCAGATGACGCCGGAGAAGCCCTCCGGCTCCTTTTCCATAATCTCAAGCCACAATTTGGCCGCGGAGATGGCCGCCTCAATTTTCATCCGGCTGCGGACGATACCGGGATCGGCAAGCAGCCGCCCGATGTCTTTGGCGCCATAGCGCGCAACCCGCTGCGGGTCGAAACCTTCGAACGCGCGCCTGAACGCCTCACGCTTGCGCAGGATCGTGATCCAGGAGAGGCCGGCCTGAAAACCATCCAGCACCAGTTTTTCGTACAGCGCGCGGTGGTCGAATTCCGGAACGCCCCATTCTTCATCGTGATAGGCGCAGTACAGCGCATCATCTCCCGGCCATGGACAGCGGGTGACGTTGAGGGGACTACTCATGCAGCCAGTCCGGCCTTTTCAGGCGCACCGGGCGGCCGCCGGCTTCAATTTGCGCCTGCGCTGCGACGGCTTCGGCAACGCGGTCGAGCCGCACCAGCGCCAGCCCGATGCCGTCCTTGCCGCTGGTAATCCGTCCCAATTCGCGCCCCTGTGCTTCCACACCCGTCCCGGGGGCCGGTGTTTCTTCCGACTCTACGATGTAAAAGCGGCGCCGGGCGGTTGCCCGATGCTTCATCCGGGAGGTGACTTCCTGTCCGATGTAACAGCCCTTTGTGAAGCTCACACCGTTCAGTTCTTCCATTCCCGCATCCAGCGCGAACACCTGGTCCGGCGGAATATCCCCGCTGTCCGGCACCCCAAGCTTGAGGCGAAATGCGTCATAGTCCCCGGACGTAAACCCGGCCACCGCGGCTTCCACGTGACGGCCTTCGCCAATCAGCCGCGTACCCAAACCATCCAGTCGGGGATCGGCGAATGCCATCACGCCAGAAATGCCGGAAGCGGATGCGTCCCACAAAGCCGCGACGACAAGCTCTGGCCGGGAAGAAATACTGACCTTTGCCCGCAAGCGATAGAAACCGAGTCGTTTCACCAGCTGTTCGGCCGAAGACGCAGCGCAGTCGAGAAGAAAGGCCGATTCCTGCCCAACAACGAAGAAATCGAAAAGGATCTTGCCCTGCGGGGTGAGCAGCGCCGAATAGAGCGCCTCACCGCCACTGCAGCGTGTGATGTCGTTGGTGATGAGCCCCTGCAGGAATGCCTGCGCTTCGGCACCTTCGACCGAAATGACAGCGCGGTCCCGCAGGATTGCGGCATTGGCCATGGGGATGGGGTAAAGGCTCGCTTGACCTTAGGCAAGCGGTTGCAATGCTCCGCACGCAATCGTAGTGGGGATGCGCAATCAAAGCGGCGCTGATGAATCTCAGGGTTGTCACCGTTCTGGCCGGAGCGCCTGTCGGCGGAGCGGAAACGTTTTTCATTTCGCTGACCAGCGCGTTCGCCCAATCCGGATTTCAACTCCGTTCGGTTCTGAAACCGAATTCCGGGCGAGAAAGCGCGCTTCGGAACGCCGGCGTGGAGTTTGAAACTGCCCCATTCTCAACCCCGTTTGACTGGCGCACGAGAGGCGTGATCCGGAAGCTGGCCGCGGGATTTCGCCCCGATGTGGTGCTTGCCTTTGCCGGGCGTGCCGCAAGCCTGGTCCCCAAGGGCGATTACCGGATCGTCGGACGGCTTGGCGGTTATTACGATCTCGGCAACTTCCGGCGCTGTGACCATCTGGTGTGCAACTCACCCGACGTGCTGCGCCACGTAACTGCTGCGGGTTGGCCTTCCACGAAGACAAGCCTGATTCCGAATTTTCCGTCTATCGCGGAATCGCCCGCAGTGGACCGCGCCGAATTTCAGACCCCGCAGGCGGCGCCTCTGGCTGTCGCTTTGGGCCGTCTGCACCGCAACAAGGGCCTTGATGTCCTGATCCGTGCCGCGGCGGCAATTCCCGAACTGTTCGTCTGGATCGCAGGCGAGGGTCCGGAAGCCAATGCGCTCAGGCAGCTCTCGCGCGATCGGGGCGTGGCCGATCGAATCCGTTTCCTGGGCTGGCGCAGCGATCGTGCTGCGCTGTTTGCCGCCGCCGACCTCTGTGTCTATCCGTCGCGCGAAGAGCCCTTCGGCAATGTCGTCGTAGAAGCCTGGTCCTGTGGCGTGCCGCTGATCGCGACCAGAACGCCGGGGCCTTCCTGGCTGATCCGCGACAACGAAGACGCCATTCTGGCGCCGGTGGATGATGTCGCTGCGCTGGCCGAGGCGATCCGGATTCTGCTCACTTCGCCGCCGTTGCGTGAACGGTTGGTGGCCGCCGGAAGGCGCCGCGTCACTGGCGAGTTTTCACAAGCCGCCGTGGTGGACCGCTATTCCGAACTGTTTCAGCGATTGTCCGGCTGATGTGCGGCATCGCGGGCTATATGGCGTCCGATGCCGCGACAGCTCCTGCGGTGCTTGACGGATTTCTGGCCGCGCTCAGTCATCGCGGACCTGATGGCGAGGGCCGATATTCCGCTGCCGGCGCCGGTCTGGCGCAGACACGCCTCGCGATCATCGACCTGAAAACCGGCGGCCAGCCGTTGTTTGGTCCGGGATCAACGGCGCTGGTCGCCAATGGCGAGATTTACAATTATCTCGAACTGGAACGCGAATTCCCGTCCGGCAGTATGCGGACGGCCTCCGATTGCGAACTGCCGCTGCTCACCCATATCCGTGACGGCGCAGATTTTGCCGCTCCGTTGCGTGGCATGTACGCCATTGCGTTGCACGACGCGCCGGAACGCGTGTTGCACCTCGCCCGTGACCCGTTCGGAATCAAACCGCTTTACTATGCCGAATATCCCGGTGGGATTCTGTTCGCTTCAGAAGCGCAGGCGCTTTGGAAAACCGGGCTGCTGGCGAAGACCGTCCGGCCGGAAAAGGCGCTGGAGCTTTTGCAGCTTCAGTTCACCACCGGCCGGGCAACCATCCATGAAGCCATTCAACGCGTACTGCCGGGTGAGACCCTGACCCTGCGGGGCGGCCGCATCGTCAACCGGTCCATCAGGGCCGCACTGCCGGAAGAGCCACCCCGAAAAATCAGTGAAGAAGAAGCTCTGCGGCAGCTCGATTCCGCACTTATGGACAGTGTCGCCGTGCATCAGCGCGCTGACGTTCCCTATGGCCTGTTCCTGTCGGGTGGAATCGATTCCTCGGTGATCCTGGCCTGCATGAAGCGGTTGAACGAGGCGCCGGTGCTGGCCTTCACGGCCGGGTTTCCAGGCACTTCTGCGCATGACGAACGCGAACAGGCGAAAGCCGTGGCCCGTGCCGTCCGCGCAAACCACGTCGAAGTGGCCGTGACAGACACGCAGTTCTGGCGCCGTTTGCCCGCCATCGTAGCCTGCATGGATGATCCGGCTGCGGATTATGCCATCGTACCGACCTGGCTGCTGGCGGCAGAAGCCGCAAAAGAACTCAAGGTCGTACTGACCGGCGAAGGCGGTGATGAAATCTTTGCCGGTTACGGCCGCTATCGCAGCGCGCTGCGTTCGCCTTTCCTCGGCGGCCGGATTATGCGCAAGCGGGGATTTCTCGATGGCCTGGGGATCTTGCGCGAACCGGCCCGGCATTGGCGGGACGGCATTGGCGCGGCGGAGCGCCGGATTGGCGCGACCGAAATGAGCCCGCTGCAACGGGCGCAGGCGCTTGACTTTGCCGATTGGTTGCCGAACGACCTGCTGCTCAAACTCGATCGCTGTCTCATGGCCCACGGTCTCGAGGGCCGCACGCCGATGCTCGACCCGGTGGTGGCGAATGCCGGATTTTGTCTGCCGGACGGCCTGAAAATTGCGCGGGGAATGGGCAAATATCTTTTGCGCAAATGGTTGAGCGAGGCTTTGCCCGCGGCACAGCCTTTCGCGGCAAAACGGGGATTCACGGTGCCGGTCACGGAATGGATCAGGCCGAGGGCCCGCGAAATCGCCACTGCGGTCGCAAAATCCGCCGGCGTTGCGCAAGTCTGCGTCCCCGATCAGGTCAGAAGACTGTTTGAATCATTTGGCGACCGCGGCGGCAAACATCAGGGCATCGCCTGCTGGGTGCTGATGTTTTACGCGCTCTGGCACCGCATTCACATCGAGCAGATGCGCTCCGACATGGACGCTGTCGAAACGCTGCGCGGCTGAATCCCGTCACTGCAGCGTGAATTGACCGTCGTAATATTTCAGTTCTGCCGGCGCAATAATTCCCGTCGCAGCCACCCGAACCGAATGAAGTTTGCCGTCCAGCTCCCGGACCCAGAACTGAAGAAACCTGTTCAGCACCGGAAAACGCGGTGCAATATCATATTCCTGCCAGACAAAACTTTGCAGGAGCACAGGATGGTCTGGCTGGTGATACAGGATTTCTGCCGTGGTCAGGCGATATCCTCTCATCTGACGTAGCAGGTCACTCATCTGTCGCTTCCTCGATACACCATCAATTTGGAAAAGCTTTGCTCTTTCCAAGGTTCCCATGGCGGGTCGCGTCACCGATTCGCCTGTTGCGCGTTACCCATCCCACTCCTGAAACCGTAAACGGAGCGTTCGCGAAGGCTCAATTGAGTCGCGATTTTCGTCAAGCCTTGACAGCGACTGGCATTTCGCGTGACCCAGATTTGAAGTCTTTGCTGGCACTCGGGGCCGATGGGTGCCAGCGGGGGAAAGTGGAAAAATAACGGCGGGCGGGCGTAAATCCGCCCGGTCAAAAATGCGTTGTTCGGGATTGGGACCGGATGGATTTTTTGTACCTCATCGGCGGCGGAATTGTGATTGGGCTGATCGTCGCCGCGCCGATCGGCCCGGTCAATTTGATCTGCATACGGCGGACCTTCTTTTACGGTCCGCTGAACGGTTTTTTTGCGGGGTTGGGCGCAGCGCTTGGCGATGGCGTATTCGCCATCATCACGGCCTTCGGAATCACGGCCATTGCGCAGTGGATCGAAGGCTATTCCACGATCCTCAAAATCGCCGGCGGCCTGATGCTGGTCGGATTCGGACTGCACATTTTCAGGGCCGACGTGGCGCTGCTGCGGGATGCGGAGGGCGGTCCGGCTCGCGAGAACGCCACCTCGCTGCCAGGGACTATCCTGTCCACTTTCGCGCTGACGATTGCCAATCCGGCGACGCTTTTCGGATTCACGGCGCTGTTCGCGGGTTTGGGGAGCCTGTCCGGCCCGCGAGTCACATTCGCCGCTGCGGCCGTGACGGTGGCCGGTGTGATCGCCGGATCAACCATCTGGTGGTTTACGCTGACCACGATCGTGGGCATTTTCCACCGCCACATCAACACCGGGGTGTTGCGAAACATCAACCATGTCTTTGGTCTGGTGGTCACGCTGTTTGGCATTGTGGTGCTGGGCGATCTCGCCATGCGCCTTGCGTAATCAGAGTGCCCTGTGACCAGGGAAATTTTTTCACGCGGAGACGCGGAGCGCGCGGAGATGTTGAGTGCACGTCACAAGCAACTCCGCGATCGCCGCGTGAACATTTAACGATCGGCGTATCCGGGGCATTCTTAGGTGCGGCAAAGTTCTGCGAGCCAGCTCTCCCATTCAACCGCGCGCCGGGACCACAGGTAATGTTGCCGCACATCGGCGATCTGGGCCGCACGGCGCGCCGCGGCGGCGGCCGGCAGAAGCCGTTGCGAGTGCAGGGACGAAATCACGGCCGGGGCAAATTTCGCCGCGAGAATGTCCGGATTGTCATCGGGATCGACCATGACGCCATGCCCGGCAAGCGTCTCCGGAAGTGCGCCCAACCGTGTGGTGACGACCAGGGCACCCATGGCCATCGCTTCGAGCGCGGCAATACAGGACGTCTCCGGATAGGTGGACGGGTAGGCCAACGCGGCCGTGTTGCGCAATTCCAATGCAAGCTCCGATTGCGAAACCGAACCGCGATAATCCACACCGGGCAGCGACAGACATTTTTGGTGCAGCTCAGCATATTTGTTGTCCTCCGGCCCGCCGCGTGTGGTGGACAATCCGGAGAAGACACTCAATCGCACCTCGGGAATCGCCTTATGGATTGCCGGAAATGCTTGCAGCAACACATCCAGGCCACGATAGGGCGCGCTGGTATAAGCGAGCACTGGCGGCATCTTACGGAGATACCAGGGTGCCTCCGGCGACTGCGCCGCAACCGCTGGGGCAATCGCATTCCGCATCACGCGGCTCAGTTCGCGAGGCAGCCAGAAGGTGCGGCAGAATTCGTCCAGCTGCCATTGGCTGACGAATGCGAAGCCGGACCAGGCCTTGCGTTCGCGGGAAAATTCCAGGGCCTGGATTGGTGGCTGATCGTCGGCGTGATGGGCCCACAGCACCAGTGGTCTGCTCACGCCCATCTCGCGCAACCGCACGCCAATGGCTTCATTTGCAACCACCACCACATCCGCGGCATTCAGCCGCCCGGCTGTGAAGGACGAATGGTGATTCAGACATTCCACGCCAAGATACGTGCCCGGCCGCGACGCATTGGCGAGGTGCGTGACCGAATGTCCGCGCGCGGCAAGCTCGGCGGCCAGATAGGAAATCGCCGCCTCGCTGCCGCCCACAGCCTGATGATACGGCGTTGCCACCGTGTAATCGACAATCGTGCGATGGACAAAAACGATCCGCAAATCTCAGTCCTTCGCAAATGCAGCTTCGATGATGCGCCGTGTCTCATCCCATAAGCCATAGTGGTCGAGATGGTCGCGCTTCACCCAGCGCGCTTCCGCTGCGTCGCTGCCGGCCCGCAGTTCACCGGAAACATGATCCGCGGCAAAATCGATCAGCGCGTAATGCCCGATCACGGCGCCGGATGAATTGCGCATCACAAGATCCACCACATCGATCAGCCGGCGTATCCGCACGGTTAGCCCAGTCTCCTCCATGACTTCGCGCAGCAACGCATCCTGCACCGTCTCGCCCCATTCGATCCGTCCGCCCGGGATGCTCCATTGGCCTTCGCGGGGCGGTTTTCCCCGCCGCACAAGCACCAATTCGCCCACGCGATTCGTGATCACCGCGCCAACTCCGGCAATCGGTAAAAGGGCAGGTGGCGCAGGTTCCGGCGTCTCAGGCATTTCCGTCTTCAATCGGCTCGCAGCTTCCCTGTTGCAGCGTTTACGGCTAAGAAGCCCCGCCCGGGGAGGAGTACAACCATGCCTTTTTCGATCAAGTCTGCAATCGCGGTAACATGCCTGGGCGGGATCATTCTCGCCGGGTGCAACCAGAATCCACAGCAAAGCAACGCGAACGCCCCGGCGCCTGCGGCCGCGCCCGCCGCCCCGGCAGCTCAACCCGCGCCGGCAGGATCTTCCCAATTGCCGGTCGCCAAAGACCTTAGTCCGGAATCAAACCAGCAATTTCTTGCCGATAACATGAAGCGGCCGGGCGTCATGGTGCTTCCGTCGGGCCTGCAGTACCGGGTGATCAAATCCGGAAACGGCAAGTCGCCCACTGCCAACGATCTGGTGACGGTGACCTATCGCGGGCAGCTCATCAACGGCATGGTCTTCGACCAGACTCAACCCGGGAAGACGGCAACTTTCCCGGCTGGCCAGCTGATTCCCGGCTGGGTCGAGGCGTTGCAGATGATGAAAGAGGGCGATGAGTGGGAGCTGGTGATTCCTGCGAACCTTGGTTACGGCGAAGCGGGCGCGCCGGGCGCAATCCCGCCCAACCAGACTCTGGTTTTCGACATGGCACTGCTGAAGGTCGAACCGCCATCAGGGCAACCCGGCGGGCAGTAATTTCCCCGGATTGAGAATGTTGTTCGGATCCAGCGCGCGTTTGAGCGCCGCCATGGCCGCGATTTCCTGACCGCTCTTTTGCCGGCGCAGGCTGTCACGTCTCGCGAGTCCTATTCCATGCTCGGCGGAGATTGAACCATCCAGCCTCCAGACACAGTCCTGGACCGCGCTTTCGATTTGTCCGCGGGCCGAGGCGAGAGCCTCGTTATGTCCCGCCGCAAGAATCGCGAAATGGAGATTGCCGTCGCCCGCATGGCCAAAGGTTATGCAGACCGCCTGGGGCAGCACGCTCCGTACCGCTGCTTCCGCAATTTCGACGAATTCCGCCATGCGCGCCAAAGGGACGGAAATGTCATTGGCAATCGACAATCCCTGTTTCCTTTGTGCTTCGGGAATGGATTCGCGCAGGCGCCACAGGGATTCTCTCTCGCGCAGAGTCTTTGCGAAAATTGCGTCGCGGACCGCTCCGCTTTCAATGGCCTGTGACAGCACCCCCTCAACCGCCTCGTTGCAATCCAGCGCAGCGGAGTTGCCGGTTTCGATCAGGAGTGCCCATTGGTAATCGCCGGCCAACGGATTCGCTGTGCCCGGAATCTCGCCCAGCACAAGTTCGAGCGCCCGGCGCTGCATGATTTCGAATGCCGACACCTGTCCACCCGTGGCCTGTTGCAGGCCGTTGAGAATCGGGTGCGCCGCCGCGAGATCGTCGAGCGCCGCGAGCACGGTGACATAAGAGACCGGCTGCGGCGACAGTCTCAGCATCGCGGCCGTGACGATTCCCAGCGTTCCTTCCGCCCCGATGAAAAGCTGTTTCAGGTCATAGCCTGTGTTGTCCTTTCGCAATCCCTTCATCAGATTGAGAATGCTGCCGTCCGCCAGCACGACTTCAAGCCCGAGCACGAGATCGCGCATCATGCCGTAGCGCAACACGTGCACGCCGCCAGCGTTGGTTGAGATATTGCCTCCGATCGTGCAAGAACCTTCGGAGGCGAGGCTGAGCGGAAACAGACGGCCTGCTTCCGCCGCGGCGTTCTGTGCGTTCGCCAGCACAACGCCGGCTTCGGCGATGATCAAATTCTGTTCCGGCGAGACGCGCCGAATCCGGTTCATCCGTTCAAGCGATAGAAGAACTTCTCCGTTTTCGGGAATTTGCCCGCCAACCAGCCCGGTATTCCCGCCCTGCGGGACAAGCGGGGTGCGCGTTTCGTTGCAGACTGCTGCAATACGCGCGATCTGTTCCGTGGCATCCGGTTTCAGCAGCAAAGCAGACTTTCCATGCCAGCGGCCGCGCCATTCGTGCAAATGCGGTGCGATTTCGCGCGGCTCTTCACTCCAGCCGGACGGCCCGGCCGCGGCTTTGAGCTTTGCCGCAACCTCCGGCGGGATAGAGGTCATGTCGCATTCCTCGGGGCGGCCGCGCGGTTCAGGCGGTCATTGATGGCTTCGCCCAGCCCGCTACCCGGAATCGGCATGACCGCAATCTGGCGCGCGCCGCTGTTGTCGAGCATTCGCAGCATGGCAAACAGATTGGCGGCTGCTTCGTGCAGGTCGCCCCGCGCGCTGAGATTGCAAAGCTGCCGCGCTCCGGGAACAACCTTCGGGCCAAAGGCGAGCAACGCCTCGCCGGGCTGCAATTCAACCACGTTCAGCCGCAATGTCGCGCGCGGCGCATAATGGCTGGCCATCATTCCGGGTGCGGCGATTTCATCGGCATCATGTACCGCCAGCGGACCCGTGATGCGCTCGATGTCTGCCCGCGGTATGGCGCCCGGACGGAGCATGACCGGCGCAGCGCCGGCAAATCCGATCACGGTCGATTCAATGCCGACCACGCAATCGCCGCCGTCCAATATCAACGCTACGCGATGGTCGAGTTCCTGAAACACGGCCTCCGCGCTGGTCGGACTGATCCGCCCCGCGCGATTGGCGCTGGGCGCCGCGATTGGAACACCCGCTGCTTCGATCAAAGCCCGCGCGACGGGATGGGCCGGAGCACGCAGTGCAATGGTCGGCAGCCCGGCGCTTGCCAGCAGCGACACCGGGCAATCAGTCTTTCGCGGCAGCACCAGCGTCAGGCCCCCCGGCCAAAACTGCCGGGCAAGCGCCTCGGCGGTGGCATTTGTTTCCGCAAGCGCCGCCGCGCCGCTCCAATCGGGCACATGCACGATCAGCGGGTTGAAGCGCGGGCGTTCCTTGGTCGCGAACACACTCGCGCACGCCGCATCGGCCAGCGCGTTCGCGCCGAGGCCATAGACTGTCTCGGTCGGAAACGCCACCAGCTCCTCCGCACGCAGATGCATCGCGGCTTTTGCAATGTTGTCCGCATTCGCCGTGAGGATTTGCGTCCCGGCGCAGCGGGGCGTCTCCACGCCAACCTTAAGCGTAACTTGACCAGGTGTTTCCAGGTTCATTCAAACTCTACAAATTCGCGGACCATTACCGTATAAAGCCATTCTCGACGAGATTGAGACCCAAAGCAGGGGGATACCGTGGCAGCTACAACGACCGTTACACAGGCATCGAGCGAGGACCTCGGCAGACTGGTCCTGCGTCTGACAGTGGGAATTCTGATCGTATTCCACGGTCTCGCGCTGGCGACCGGAGATGCGGGAATCCCGAACAATCTCATCCGCTGGGGCTTGCCGCCCGATCTGAAGTGGCTGGGCTTTGTCGTCGAATTTGGCGGCGGATTGGCAATGGTCCTTGGCGCCTATGCGCGCCTCGGCGGACTTTTACTGGGTGTGTTCATGGTGATCGCGATCTTCATGGCACATCTTGGCCTGATGGGTGCGCAAAATCACCTGTTCATGGTCGCCAACAATCCGGCGGGAAACCACTGGGACCATTATTTTCTGGAAACCCAGATGTTCTACCTGCTTGGCGGCTTTACCGTCGCGCTTCTCGGCGCTGGAAAATACGGGCTGAATATCGGCGGAAACCTGAACTGACGGCCGCCTGAGCACAATCAACGACT
>JANWHR010000208.1 GCA_025450355.1 Micropepsaceae bacterium | reverse complement strand
GCGGAATTCGCCCGCACCGGCAGGTTGGCCGGGCCGCTGCACGGCATCCCGTTTATCGTCAAAGACCAATTCGACACTTTCGACATGCGCACAACGGCGGGCGCCGCCGCGGACTATGCGAACGACCGGCCGCCGCGCGATGCCGAGGTGGTGGCGCGGCTGCGCAAAGCGGGCGCCATCATCCTCGGCAAAGGCAATATGGGGGAATACGCCTCGGGTGACCGCAGCACTTTCGGCGGGGCCACCTGCAATCCCTATGACACCAGCCGCAGCGCGGGCCGTTCCAGCGGCGGCGTCGGTGCGG
Organism: Micropepsaceae bacterium; assembly: GCA_025450355.1. Taxonomy (GTDB): domain Bacteria; phylum Pseudomonadota; class Alphaproteobacteria; order Micropepsales; family Micropepsaceae; genus CAIYRG01. The sequence continues at coordinate 11,169 of JANWHR010000208.1, read as the reverse complement.
CGGTCGCGGCCAATCTTACCATCTGCGGCATTGGCGAAGAAACCGGCCCATCGACGCGCAATCCCGCGGCGAACGACAGCCTCGTCGCGCTGGTTGCAACGCACAGTCTCGTCAGCCGTGCAGGGTTGATTCCGGCTTCGCTGACGCGCGACCGGCCGGGAATCATGTGCCGCAATGTCGCCGATGTGGCAACAGTGTTGTCTGTCATCGCTGGCTACGATCCGCGTGATCCGGCGACGGCGGATTCGGTCCAGCGATTCACGCCGGGGGTTTATCCAGGCCTCGCGGCCAATGCGAGCCTGAACGGCCTGCGTCTCGGTGTTGTGCGCGAATTCATGCAGCCGTTTACGAAAGCGGACGAGGACAGTGTTCGCATTGCCAACGAAGCGCTTGCCGATCTCGCCAAAGCCGGCGCGGTGATTGTCGATCCCGGTCCCTCCGGGGAACTGTTCCGGCAGGCGATTGATGAAATCGTGCCCGTGCTCGATGCTCCGACACTTGCTGAGGTGTTTGGCAACGGGAACCCGGCTCAACTCACAATTCGGCTGCTGGCCGATCGCGAACCGCACGCCACAGGCGAGGTGCTGTTCGCGATGAATCGCTATCTGCGTGACCGCGGCGACCGCAACATCCGCAGCGTGCGTGACCTGCTCGACCATTCCACCTTTTACGACCACCCGCCGATTTCCGGGGTAACGCTTCCGCCAAAAACCCGGCTCATGGCCATGCTGAAAGACGGACGCGGTCCCGACATCAGCCGCTGGCACGAGACGCGGACCGTTCTGCAGATGCTGGTGAACAAGGTGATGGCGGATAACCGTCTTGATGCGCTGGTCTATCCGACAAAGACCATTCCGGCGCCGTTGCTGGCCGCGCCGGTTGAGCCGGCGGCGCTGAAAACCGCCAACGGCATAGTCACCGATCTGCGCGCGCCGCTGACGCCGCGCCTGTCGCCAAATGCCGGACTGCCGGCGATCGTGGTGCCGGCGGGATTTACCCGTGAAGTCTATGATCGTGAGGCGGTGCGCGATGCGAACGGGCGCGAATCGCCGGGCGAACTGGTTGGGCCAAAGCCGATCCGGCTACCCGTCGCCATCGAATTTCTCGGCCGCGCCTATAGTGAGCCCGTGCTGATCCGCGTTGCCGCAGCCTATGAGCAGGCGACGCACCACCGCCGGCCGCCGCCGGACTTTCCCGCGCTGCCGGGAGAGCCCTGATGGAGCCTGATCGTCCATGGATTTCCACCGATTGCGTGGTCATCGACGACCGCGAGCGCGTGCTGCTGATCCGGCGCAAAAACGATCCGTTCAGGGGTGATTATGCCTTTCCCGGCGGATTCATCGAAACGGGCGAGACGGCGGAGAATTGTGCCCGGCGCGAACTGATGGAGGAAACCGGGATCGTCGCGGATAATTTGCGGCTTATTGGCGTCTATTCCGATCCAAAGCGCGATCCGCGGCACCATACGATCACGATCGCCTATCTTGTTTCGGTGCACGGGCAAACGCCCACGGCCGGCGACGATGCGGCGGCGGCCGAATTTGTCGAAGACGCCACGAAACAAAAGCTCGCCTTCGACCACGACGTCATCTTGCGTGACGCCCTCCGCCTGCGGGATGTCCTCCCCCGGAGCAGGGAAGGAGCCCGCAAACAGTAAAATCAGGGCTGCACGACCGGTGGGGCCGCGGTCTCTGTCTTGTCCAGATACAATCCGCGCACCTGGAACAGGATATAGAGGCTGATCAATCCGCCCACCAAAGCGCCCAAGACGTTTGCGGTGAGAAGGCCGGAAACGATCGCAATGATGCGCGCGTAAAATATCAGGCGCCAACCCTGCATCTTCCGGGCAAACAGTCCGGGCAGCGCGGCGATGTCGAGGCCGAGTTCCACGAGCAGCAGAAGGGTGACATAGGTGAATCCGGTGGCATAAGCATATCCGCCGAACGGAAGGAAAATCGCGCCAAGGCCAAGCACAAACAGCATTGGCGGAAGCAACAGGACGATCAGCACGACCGCAATCCACGGCCCATACTTGACGATCCACTCCTTCGCGTTGTCCGGTAACTGGAATGGCGCTTTCTTCACCAGGTAATAGTCGAGAAAACCGACGAGATCCTTGGGCGGTTGATCCGTTTTTGGTGCGTCATCAGCCATTTCATCCTCCCTGACGGCCGTGTGTTACCAGCTTAGAGAGTAATGATAGAAGAGGTGGAATGGAGGTTCAATTACACGGCGGAAACAATTGTTTCTTGACCGGAGAATTCCCGGTCACGGAGTCGTATGGTGCGCCTGTGCCTCCATCAGCGTGAGCAGGCCTTTGAGAAGACTGACCGGTGTTGGCGGGCATCCTTCGATGTAGAGATCGACCGGCACAACCGCGGCTACACCGCGGCCCACGGCGTAGCTGCCCGCGAATACGCCGCCATTAAAGGCGCAGTCTCCGGCCGCAACCACCCATTTCGGCGACGGCATTGCGGCGTAAGTGCGCTCCAGTGCTTCGTGCATGTTTTTCGTCACCGGTCCGGTGACCAGCAGGACATCGGCGTGGCGCGGCGAGGCCACGAAGCGCAAGCCAAACCGTTCGAGATCGTAGAATGCATTCGACAGCGCATGGATTTCCAGTTCGCAGCCGTTGCACGAGCCGGCATCCACCTCGCGGATCGACAAGCTGTGCCCGAGCCGCCGTCGCGCGGATTTTGTCATCCGGGCCACGAGCTCGCGAATTTCCTTATCATCCGTATTCGGACGAGGTTCGGTCAGCGGTTTGCGGAATAGGCCCTCGAAAAGCAATCGCCTCATGTCACAGGTCGTGTCCTGAATACGAGCAGTTGAATGACTTGTTGCAGAGAGGAAAGTCGGCGACGATATTGCCCTCGATCGCGGCTTCCAGCAGCGGCCACTGGAACCAGGACGGATCGCGGAAATGACAGCGTTCAATGCAGCCGTTTTCGTCCAGTCGAAGATAGACCAGAATGTCGCCGCGAAAACCTTCGACAAGCACTGCAGCTTCGCCGGCGCCAGGAGTTACATCCGCGCGCACAGGTCCCGAGGGAAGCGTATCCAGAACGTGTTCCAGTAGCAGCAAGGACTGTTCGATTTCACGAATCCGGATCCAGACCCGCGCGTTGACGTCGCCCGCGTCCAGGACCGGTACTTCAAAGGCAAGCGCATCATAGGGTGGGAAGGGCAGAGCCCGGCGCGCATCAAAGCTTCGGCCCGAGGCGCGGCCGATATAGCCACCCGCCCCGAAACGCCGCGCCAGTTCCGGTTTCACAATTCCGGCCCCTCCGGTGCGGTCCTGCAGTGATGCGGTATTGTCATAGACCTCGACGATCCGGGCGAATTTGCTGCCCAGGGTTGCCGTCAGCCGCCGCAAAATTGCGGCGCCGCCGTCTTCGAGATCCCTGGCGAGTCCTCCCGGCACGATGCAATCGCGGGCCAAACGGTGGCCGAAACAGGAATTGGTCGCGCGCAGCACTTCCTCGCGCAGTACCGCGCAATGTGCCTGGATCAGCGGGAATGAAGCGTCGTTACAGATGGCGCCGATGTCGCCAAAATGGTTGGCGATGCGTTCGAGTTCGGCGAGAAGAGCACGCAGGTAATGCGCGCGCGGCGGCACGCGGGCGCCGCAGGCGCTTTCGGCAGCCCGTGAAAAAGCCAGCGCATAGGCGACCGTGCTGTCGCCTGAGACACGTCCTGCTACCTGCGCGCCGCGCGCAAGACCGGCGCCGGCCAGCAACCCTTCAATTCCCCTGTGTACGTAACCGAGGCGCTCTTCCAGCCGCACCACCGTCTCGCCGTTGGCCGTGAATCGGAAGTGGCCGGGCTCGATAATCCCCGCATGGACGGGTCCCACGGGAATCTGATGCAGGCTCTCACCTTCGCTTGGCAAAAACATATACGGAGCGGGCGAAAGTTCCGTGCCGGAAGTTTTGCTCAGAGGATGGCGCACCTCCCATTTACCGTGATCGAGCCACGGCCGCGCATCGGGCGTTCCATCGGGAATAAGCCCGAACAAATCGCGGATCGCGCGTTCCAGCCGGATCGCAACAGGATGATGCCGCGCGACGGAAGGAAAATGCCCGCCGGGGCAAGGTAGCCGGAGCACGGTGATGCCGCTGACCGCAGCGTCGAGCACCGCTATCCGGACCGCGTCCGTTTCGCCCCACAATCCGGATAGAACGGACTCGCCACCGGCGAGGCGCAGCGTCATCCGGTCCCAGTCGTCGGCTTCGACATCGTTGGTGATGAACATCGCTACCCCAACATTTCCGCAACGTGCTGAAACCAGATAACCAGCGCCGGCGGCAGCCAGATGCCTGCCACGAGAACCAACGCAAGATGGCCGAACATCGGGATGTAAGACGCCTTTGCCGGCGACCCGCCCCCCGTCGGTTCGCCAAAAGCGAGGCCGTTCAACCGCAGCAGAAGCGCTCCGAAGGCGACCAACAAGCCAAACACCAGCGGAATCGAGAGCCATGGTCCACGCGCAAAGGTCGAGGTCACGACCAGGAATTCGCTCATGAACACGCCAAGTGGCGGCATGCCGGCAATCGCCACCGTGCCAAGCACGAGTCCCCAGCCCAGCACCGGATGCGAAACCGTCAGTCCCCTGATCTCCGCGATGCGTTGGGTCCCTTTTGCCTGGGAGATATGGCCCACCGCAAAAAAGATCGCAGACTTCGCCAGGCTGTGCATTGTCATCTGCAGTAGCCCCGCGAAATTGGCTAATGGCCCGCCAATCCCGAACGCGAAGACAATGATTCCCATGTGTTCGATGGAGGAATAGGCAAACATGCGCTTTATATCGCGGCGCCGGTACAGCATGAACGCCGCGAAAATGAGCGAGAGCAGGCCAAGGCCCATCATGAGCGGTCCGGGAGCGAGCGCGCCCGCATTGGCGGCGAGCAACATCTTGAATCGCAGCACGGCGTAAAGCGCGATGTTGAGCAGCAGTCCCGATAGCACGGCCGAGATCGGCGTCGGGCCTTCCGCATGCGCGTCGGGCAGCCAGGCGTGCAGCGGCGCGAGGCCCACCTTGGTGCCATAGCCTAACAGCAGGAAGATGAATGCGATGTTCAGCAGCGCGGGATCGAATTCGGCAGCCCGCATCACCAGCAAAGACCAAACCATGCCTGGCAGCCCCTCGCCCGTCACGGGCTGAGCCGCCATGTAGATCAGGATGGTCCCGAATAGCGCAAAGCCAATGCCCACGCTGCCCAGGATGAAGTATTTCCAGGCGGCTTCGAGCGCTTCGTGGGTGCGGTAGATACCGACCATCATCACGGTTGCCAGCGTCGCCAGCTCAATCGCAACCCACATCAGTCCGATGTTGTTGGTAACCAGCGCGAGATTCATGCCAAACATCATCACCTGATAAATCGCGTGGTAAAACCGCAGATGGGTGGGCGTAAGGCGGCCGCTCTCCATTTCGTGCCGGATGTAGGTGGCGCTGAATGCGCTCGCGGTGAACCCGACAAAGCTGTTCAGCACGATAAACACGATGTTGAGTTCGTCCAGCAGCAGAAAATCATCAGTGTACCCGCTCACGCCGAACATCATCAGTCCGGCGACGAGCGTGAGCAGGCTTGCCAGCATGTTGACGCGCGAGGCGATGCGATAATCTGCAATCCCCGCAAGTCCCACGGCAGCAACGGCCGGAATCGCGAAAATCAGGATCAGCAGAATTTGCGCCGTCATCGCTGGTCTCCCCGGGCACGGTCCAGCGCCTGCAGGTCCACCGTGTCAAAACGTTCGCGAATGCGGAACAGGAAGATTCCAATCACGATGAATGCGATCAGGATGGAAAAGGCGACGCTGATCTCCACCACGAGCGGCATTCCTTTCGCGCCCGTTGCGGCGAGGATGAGGCCGTTTTCCAGCGACATGAACCCGATCACCTGACCGACGGCGTTGCGCCGCGAGACCATCATCAACAGCCCGAGCAGCAGCACCGAGAGCGCAAAGGCGAGATCTTCGCGAGCGAAGGGCGAGGCGGCCGGTGTGGCGCGAAGCATCACCACCATGGACAGGGCCACCAGCGCCATGCCCGCGAGCATGGTCGGTCCGATACCCACCACGGGCTCGATTTCGCGGTGAATGCCGAGTCTGACGATGATCCGCCTGAGCGCGCCGGGAATAATAATGCCTTTGAATCCAAGCGCGATGGCGGCGGTGACGAAGAGCACCGGCGCGTCCTGAACCAACGCCTGCCAGGCAACCGAGGCCGCGAGCAGGATTGCGTGCAGGGCAAAGACATTGATTAGGGCCGGCAGACGGTCCTGGTAGAGAAGCATCAGGCTTACGAGAACAAGCGAACCGGCAAGCAGATGAGCGACGTCAAAAGCCAGATCAGGCATGACGTTGTCCCATCTCAGAAACCCGCGGAAACGAAGCGCAGCAGCGCGCCGAGCAGGCCCAGCATCAAAGCCGCACCAAGAAATTCGGGCACCCGGAACACCCGCATCTTCGCGATTGAGGTTTCAAACAAGGCTAGTGCGAACGCCGCCACAAGCAGCTTCAGCAGCCATGCAGCGATCCCGGTCAGCCAGGCGATGGGACCACTATCGGCAGGTGCGAGACCCCAGGGTGTGAATACGCATGCAATCAGGGAAACGTAGAGCAGCAATTTGAGCGAGGCGGAAAGCTCGATCAGCGAGAGATGCCGTCCGGAATATTCCAGCACCATCGCCTCATGAACCATGGTGAGTTCGAGATGTGTCGCCGGGTTGTCGATCGGAATGCGGGCGTTCTCGGCAATCGCGACCATGATCAGCGCAATCAGTGCGAGCCCCAGCGACACGCGCAGGCCTACCGCCGAAGACGCCATAAATCCCGCAATATTGGAAAGCTGCGTCGATCCGGCGATGAGAGCCAGGACGAAAATGATCATCATCATCGCAGGCTCTGCCAGCGAGGCGATCAGCATTTCACGGCTGGAGCCGATTCCTCCGAAACTCGTGCCGATATCGATTCCGGCGAGCGCGAGAAAGAAGCGGGCGCTGCCGAGCAGGGCAATGATGGCGATGAGATCCGCGGTCCAACTGAAGGCAAGGCCGGTGGCGAAAGTAGGCACCAGAGCGGCGGCAACCCAGGTGGCGGCAAAGACCAGATAAGGCGTGGCACGAAACAGCCAGGAAGCATTCGCGGCCGCAACAGCCTCTTTGCGCATCAGGCGCGCGAGATCACGATAGGGCTGCAGGACGGGGGGGCCCACGCGGCGCATCAGCCGCGATTTAATCTTTCGCACCGCGCCCGTGAAGAGCGGCGCGGCCGCCGCGACGAGAAGCATCTGAACGCCTTGCGTGGCGAAGGCGAGGATCAGGTCCATATTGCCAGCACCACAAGCAGCGCGACCAGTGTGACAAAAACGAGTGTCAGATAGCGACGGATGGTGAGAAACTGGAGCACGTTCAGGCGTCCGGCAGCGAAGGATACGGCAGAGGCAAGCGGTGCGTAGATTCCGTCCCAGGCGGGATCCTGCAGCGTGACGTGAAAGCGCGCCGGGGCGACGTCTCCTGGCGCGGGTATCACCACCTGTTCGTGGGCATGAAAGACCAGCGTGCCGAAAACGCGCCGAATGGGCTGGGCGAAGCTTCCTGCGGTGTATTGAGCGAGCGGGCTCGGATCAGGGAAGCCGCAGTCCCAAATCGCGCTCCGCCGGATTGCGCGCGATCCGAGCCAGTGGACCGCGATGGCCGTAAACAGCGCAGACAAAGCGATGAACAGGAAGACGAGCAGCCCGTCATAGGAGCTGCGATTTTCTGATATGGGTACCAACAGGTACCACGAAATCGGCAGCTGTGGCGCAAGCCGCGCACCCAGAAGACCCAGAACGGCTGGTCCGATCGCATCAATGGCGAGCGCGGGCAGGACGCCGAATAACACACACAGACCTGCCCAGATGAACATCGTCAGGCGAGAGAAAATGTCAGTTTCGATTGCGGCAGCCGCGCGCGCGGTTCGTGGCCGTCCCAGGAAGGTCACGCCGAAGGCTTTCACGAAACAGGCCGCCGCCAGCGCAGCCGAAAGTGCGAGCAGCGCACCGGTGGCTGGCACGGATAATTTCAAGCCCCATTGCGGCAGTGAGGGGCTGAGGAGAATCGCCTGAAATGTCATCCATTCAGAGGCAAATCCATTCAGCGGTGGCAGGGCAGATATGGCCACGCAGCCCACGAGGAAAGCGACCGCCGTTTGCGGCATGCGATGAATGAGCCCGCCAAGCTGTTCCATGTCGCGTGCGCCGGTTGAGTTCAGCACGGCCCCGCTGCCGAAGAAAAGCAGGCTCTTGAACAGAGAATGGTTGAAAACGTGAAACAGCGCCGCGGTGAGCGACAGCGCCGCCGCTGCCGGCATGCCGTTCGACCGGAACGCCAGCGCGAGCCCAAGGCCAATGAAGATAATGCCGATGTTTTCAATGGTGTGATAGGCGAGCAGGCGCTTCAGATCATGCTCCATAAGCGCATAAAGTACGCCAATCACCGCAGTGATGCCGCCGAGAACCAGCACCGCCATTCCCTGCCACCATTCGGGCGCGCCCACGAGATCGAAGATGATCCGGATGAATCCGTAAATCGCGACCTTGGTCATAACGCCGCTCATGAGCGCGGAGACATGGCTGGGTGCAGCGGGATGCGCGAGTGGCAGCCAGACATGCAACGGCACGATTCCGGCTTTGGATCCGGCGCCCAGCAGAATCAGAAGCAGCACTAGCCAGCTGTGGGCCGCGGCCCGCCCGCTGCCACGAATGGCATCAAACGCGTAATTGCCATCGGGCCCGGCGAGCAGGCCAAAGGCCAGCAGCAGCGCCAGCGTGCCAAAGCTCGCCATGACCAGATACACAAAACCCGCGCGTACGTTTGCGGGTGCGCGGTGATGCGCCATCACCAATGCCCAGGAAGACAGCGACATGAACTCCCAGGAAAGCAGAAAGCTGAACGCATCATCCGCCAGCACGACCAGATTCATCGCCGCGAGAAACGCCGGGTAGAAAGGAATTACGCGCCGGGGTTCCTGCTCGTGACGTCCATAGCCCAGCGCATAGAAACTCGCGCCCGCTGCACCCAGATTAATCACGACAATAAATACCGCCGACAGGGCATCTTCGCGGAAATGTGCCCCCATCCAGGGGATACCTAACGGGAGAACGTCCGTGCTTGGCTCGCCCCCGGAAATCAGGAAGGCGAGTGCATTTCCGGCGAGCGCCGCAGAGAACAACAGACTGGCGGTATACAGGATTGGCGATCCCGCACGGCGGTTGGATATGACGGCGCCAACGGGAGAGAGCAGGAGGAAGGCTGCAGTGAGACAGAGCGAAAAATCAACGGGCATCACAGAGAACCGTTCGGCCGTTACAAACACGGATCATGCGGGGAATTTCAGACGGATGCCCCGCCCGCCGGTGGAGCTTGTGGCCCCCGTCGAAATCAGTTCGATGCCGGCGGCGTCCAGCGCCTGCACCAACTTCATTAGCGAATCCACATTGCCGCGGATCACGGCTTCACTTGCCTCCATCCGCTGAATCGTGGGGACGGAGAGGCCGGACATCTCAGCCAGCTTTTTCTGATCGATACCAAGCATGGCCCGGGCGGCCCGCAATTGGCCAGAACTAATCATGCATAAAGCATCAGTTAGTAAAGTTTTCGCATCATTTTATAAACTTAAAAACGGACAATTCCAGAGAAATCATGAAACTACGGCTGTTCAAGTTGGCGGTTCTGGTGGAGAGATTTGTGCGACCGCAATCCATCGTATTTTGCGGCATCGTGTGAGGCGAACGCCAGTTCGGCCGGTCTTGCGCGGAACCTCTCGAGTTGGGCGGCAATGGGCGGGTTTGGAGCGGCCAATCTGATGGGCCGATCTGGACATCTGGTTCAAATTCCGGCCACGACCTCATAGTCGCGAATGACTGTGGCGGTGATGCAGGTCGGGATAGTGTGGGTGGCTGTGCGCTGTCGGATCGTGCCGATGCGAATGCGCGTGGCGCTCTTCGTCCGTTCCAGTCTCGTGGCGGTGTCCGTGATGCGCGTCATGGCTGTGGTGATGGTTGTGCTCCAGCGGTTCGTGCCGGTGCCAGTGCGCGTGCACTTCGAGGATGTGTAGCAGCACACCTGTTCCCATGAGCAAACCCGACAGTGCAAGTTGAAGCGTGAACGGTTCATCAAACAGAATGATCGCGACCACAGCGCCAATGAACGGTGCCGTCGAATAATAGGCCCCGGTGCGCGCGACACCCAGGTGCCGCAATGCCAAAACGAAGAGCACCAGGCTGGCGCCATAACCGACCACGCCAAGTGCGCCTGCGGCCGCGAGCGTCCTCACGGCTGGAACATGGTCCCCCAATGAAAACGCCAGGAGGAGATTGAATGCCCCCGCGCAAACGCCTTTCCACGCGGCAATTTCAATGGGATTGAGCCCGGACAACCCGCGAGTCAGATTGTTGTCGGCCGCCCAGGCCACACAAGCCCCCAGAATGGCCAGCGAGCCGATATTGAATGTGCCGGTCTTCCCTCCCCACGAGACCAGTACCGCCCCTGCAAGGATCGCAATCGCTCCGAGAGCGACGCGTCCGTCGGCGTTCTCGCGAAAGACAAGCCAGGCGATACCGATCGTCGCAACGCCTTCCACATTGAGGAGCAGCGAGGCTGAGGCCGCATCCGTGTGTGCGAGACCCCACATCAGCAGAAGGGGGCCGGCAATACCGCCGGCGACGATCACGCCCGCGAGGCGCGGTGCATCCGGCCATCGTAAGGGCGCCTCCAACGACGGCAATCCCAGGACGCGCTGTGCCGCGATGATCCCGGCCAGTCCCACACCCGAGCCCAGATAAAGCAATCCTGCAAGGAGTTTTGGTTCAATGCCATCGCCCAGGAAAAGCTTGGCGACGGGAACGCTGGCACCGAACAGGGCAGCCGCTGCCAGCGCCAACCCGACGCCCCGCCTTTGGGAATGACCGGTCGCGTCCAACGTTTGCATGCCCTCTTCTTGTCCCACAAGTATAGGGATCGAGGGTCGACTTGGCAGCAAGATTGTGTTTCGCCTCAGTTGTTCGCTTATACTCCTTGAGACTCCACGAAAGTTCAAAGGCAGTGCGGCCACAATGCGCGCGATGAAAAAGATCGCCAATTTCTCATGACCAGACCGCTTATCGTTATGCTGCTTGCTGTTGCT
>JANWHR010000207.1 GCA_025450355.1 Micropepsaceae bacterium | reverse complement strand
TTCTTCGACTCGTTCGGTTTCGTCGCCTTGGGCACCGCGACGGCCTTAGCCAATGCCGCCGCTTTCGGCCGCGCCGACACACGCGGAGTGGCACGATGCGCCAGCACGTCGACTGACCCGCCTTCCGGGATTTGGTGGAAGCGGGGCGAGGAACGGTTGGGCTCGCTATGCATGTTCAGCGCTTCGAAAACCGTGGCCGCGCCTTGCGATGGCAGCGCGCGCGCGTCGTCAGCCAGCTTGCGCAGATCGTCCATCTGCTGCGCGCTCAACAGCAGATTCGCGTCCACCCAGCCTTCGATGCCTTCCACCGTGCGCACCCGTACCAGGCGGCGGCGGACTTCAATGATGTCCAGCCGGTCGCCATGTTTTACCTCGGTGACACCGGGAGATTTCGCGGCCAGATCCTGCCGCAGATTCAAGCTGACCGGCCCCACGTAGGCGATGCCGATCACCGGCAGGTCCGACGTCCCGGCGCTGCGCGTCGACGAACGGCAAGCGACGATGAGGAGAGCACCGCAGATGAGCAGCAGCAGCGCGGCGCGCCGCGGGCCGAAAAATCGGGGAATGACCACAGACGTTCTGAAGGTTAGTCTAACAGTATGGACCCAACTTCATCCACGAAGCCTTCAACCGATTACTACTGTCCGCGCTGCCAGCAGCCGGTGAGCGATCCGCTGGCCTGCGGCGATTGCGCGTCGCTCATCTGCCGCCGCTGCGGAACGCCTCTCGAACGGGTGGACGAGCTGGGAATCGGATAAACTTCAACAATGACTCCGCAACCACAAGCACCGCCTCCGCATGCTGCTGTTCTCCAGATGCTGATGGGCCGGAGGGTCGCAAGCATCATTTCCGTCGTCGCCAAACTAGGCATTGCCGATTATCTGGAGGCGGGCCCGAAGACCGCCGCGGAGTTGGCGGCCTTGGTCGACGCGGATGCCGGTTCGCTCTACCGCCTGCTGCGCGCCGCCGCCAGCGTGGGCGTAACCGTGGAGGGCGCGGACGGAAAGTTTTCGCAAACTCCCATGTCTGAAGTGCTGCGCACTAACGCCAAACCCAGCCTGCGCGCTTTCTCGATGATGGGCAGCATGGATTTGGTAGCACGCACCTGGGACAACCTGGAATATAGCGTCCGCACGGGCAAGCCAGCCGTCGAGAAAGTCTATGGCAAACCCGTCTTCGAGTATCTGCAGGAACATCGTGATGATGCGGCCCTGTTTAACGAAGCCATGACCGCGATTTCCACCATCGACAGCGCGCCCGTGGCCGAGGCCTATTCATTTGAAGGCATCCATTCGCTGATCGATGTCGCCGGCGGCCACGGCCTATTACTGGCAACCATTCTGCAGCGCCATCCGCAGATGAAGGGGACGTTGTATGAGTGGCCATCGGTGCTTGAAGGAGCCGCCAAAGGTCCGCTCGCTCCCGTGATGGATCGCTGCACGCTAGTGGCGGGCGACATCTTTACCTCTGTCCCGGCGGGCTACGACGCCTACGTCATGAAGCACATCATCCACGATTGGCCGGACGACGTTTGCGTCAAAATCCTGCAGCACTGCCGTAAAGGTGTGAACCCGGGCGGCAAACTTCTGGTCGCGGACGCAGTGATTCAACCCGGCAATGACCCGGACTTCGGCAAAATTCTCGATCTCGAAATGCTGGTTTTACCGGGAGGCCGCGAGCGCACAGAGCAGCAGTTCCGTGAGCTGTTTAACGCGGCGGGCTGGCGCTTGAGCCGCGTGATTCACACGCGATCGCCGGTGTCGATCGTCGAAGGCGTTCCGGCCTGATTTTTATTTGACCGCTTTACTTAAATCCGCAGCCTGCCGCGCGGAACCGGTGAGTTCGAGGATGTGCATTCACGTATTCGCTCGGTCTACGGCGTAGATGTAGCCGCGAACGTCGACGTCTACGTTGTTAGTCTGAATCGCCACTTTACAGTTCTGGGCAGCGCCTTCGCCCACGCAGCGCTTGTCGGTTTTATCGGTGATAGCCGGAATGTAGAAGCCGATTTCCTTGGGTTTGTAGGGGTCACGAATGTCCACCGCGCGTACGCCCGCGTTGAAATGCGCCACGAAAACCACGCGGTTGGCATAGATCGGCGTGAGATTTTCGTTGGTGGAATGCGTGCCGAAGCGCCCGCCAGCTGAGCAAAAGTTGCCGCTGTCTTCAGGCACCGTCCAAGTGGACACGCCCACCGGTTTCGATTCGGTGCTGATGTCGAAGATCCTCGCCATTTGCCGGTACTCGTTACATTCGTTGGGCGTGGTCTCACCAATGAGCAGCATGAAATCTTTCACCTTGCCGAATTTTTGATTGACGAACTCGGAAAGGGGCATGTGCAGCATCGGAACAATGTTGTGCGCGCCCATGTCGTCGGGCAAGTCGACCCGGGCGATGAGGGGATATTTCAAATTCTCTTCCGTCGGCTCTTTCGGACCGTTCAATAATTTTTCACGGTCTACAATTTCGATCACGCCGTCGCGCGCGTTGTCGTAGGCCAAGTACACGCGATTGCCCTTCGGACCGGTTGAAAACGCGCCGTGCAAGCCGCCCGGCGTGGGGCCCTTGGCTCCCGGCTCCTGCCCCGGCAAACCGAAATCGCGAATGAACACGGGCTTCGCGGGATCGCTCAAATCGTAAATCTGCATCATGCGCGGCGTGCGCCAGCCCACCGGGCCGGAGACCAGATAGGCGATGCCGGTGTCGCATTCCCACCAGTTTTTATGGGTATCGCGCAGGCCACTGACCACCACCGTGATGCGGTTGGGCTTGGCCGGGTCGGTCACGTCCCAGATCTCATGCGAGCTGTTGCCGAAATCGCGCAGCAGATAAAATTTGCCCTTGTCGCCATGCGGCAGATCGTTACCGCTGCACACGCGCACCATCGACGCACCCCCGATTTCTCCCGCGCGATCTTTGGGCTCGCCCGGAAGATGGATCAAATATTTAGGATGCTTCGGATCCGTAACATCGACGATGGAAGTGCCGTTGGGCTCCATCTTGCCGGTTTGCGGATTCATCGCTTCACCGCCGTGATGGCCGATGTAGGCGATCCAACGGTTGCCTTGCTGCTGAATCACGGGTTGATACGCGCTGCGCGATTGCAGGTCGTTGTAGCCCACCAGCTCCATATTGCTCGCACGCGGCGAGCGCTGCGCCGCCGTCGGCGGAGTCAGCGTTTCGGCGGCGAGAAGACCGCTAAGCGTTAATCCGAGTACCAACCAGCCCGAACTTTTTAACATAGCGGTCCTCATTTCCTTACGGCGTCTGCGAAGCTACGTAAGCCGAAAGCACCAGCAGGTCTTCTTCGCTCAGATTCGCGACCACTGGCTTCATTAGCCCGGTCCACAAGCCCTTGCGCGCACCCTGTTGCATATCGTACATCTGCCGCATCAGGTAGCTGGGCGAACGGCCCGCGATCGACGGCACCGGCCCGATCCCTTTTAAATCCGCGCCATGGCACACCGCGCATTGTTTGGTTTTCGCCAGCGCCTCGCCCTTTTTGAGGCTGCCCACCGGCACGTACGCGATGAACCCGGAGTGCGGGTCGCGCAGCACTTCGGTGGCTTCCGCGTTCACCGGCACTTCGATGATGCGCTGCCCCAAGGGCTCTTTCTCATTGCCTTCGAGCGCCAGGAACAAGCCGCCTTGGATGCGCGTCTTTGGCGCTGTTTTGGACTCCACTACTTTGATCCACGGCGCGGTCCACTTGATCGCGCCAAAGTATTCGGCGGCCTGTTTGATTTCGTCGTCAGTCATGACCTTGGCAAACGTAATCATGGCGTTGGTAGTGCCTTTGCGCGGCTCCGCGCTCTTACGATCGCCGTTTCTGAAATCCATCATCTGCTGGATGAAATACGCCGTGGACAAACCACTCACGCCGGCGTTTTCGGCGCGGCCCTTGCCGTTGGGGTAATGGCACAGCGAGCACGCGCGCACGTCAGGCCGCTTGCCGTGCGCCACGATGTCGGGCATCTGCGGATGATCTTCGGGATACCAATCGGCCGGCCCAAATCCGTTGGCGATTTGCGCGCGCGTGAATTCCAGATTGTTGCCGGGAAGGTGGCGCGGCGTGGTGTCAGGCGCGGGCGCGGCAGCGGGGGCGGCCGCTGGAGCCGCCGGCGCCGCGGGTCCCGGCGGGAAACCATAAGCCCATCCGGGAGGCCCTTCGGCGAAACACAGCGCCGCCGAAGCGACGCATACGGCTCCCGCAATTACAATTCCCCTTACGCTTTTCATAGCTGCTCCTTTTTCGGGCAAGAATAGTTTTCGACTACTTGGTATTGTGCGCCAGCTTGCTGCACGCCATCTCGGCGCCGGACGGATCAATCGCACCGCTGCCTTCTTCGATGTGCACGATCCTGCCGTCTTTATCGATTACAAAAGTGGTGCGATTGGCCATGCCCAGATTGGGCAGCAGCACGCCGTAATCCGCCATGACCTTGCGGCTGGCAAAATCGCTGAGAATCGGGAAAGCCACATTCAACTGCTTGGCAAATTCTTTTTGCGACGGCGTGTTATCGCCGCTGATGCCGAAGATTTTCGTGGACGCGCCTTCAAACTTACTCAAGCTGGCCTGATAGCCCAGCATTTCTTTGGTGCATCCGCCGGTAAACGCGGCCGGGAAAAACGCCAGCACCACCGGCGCTTTGCCGCGGAAACTCGATAACGTTACTTTGTCGCCGGTGGTCGCGGGCAGCGTGAAATCGGGAGCCACATCGCCCACCTTCAAGTTGGTGTGCGGGGGCGTCACGGCGTTCTGTTGCGCGAACAGGGATGCGCCTAACAGCGTTCCTAGAAGGGCGATAGATAAAAGCCTGATCATCAGTGGTTCTCCTAGTCTGCCGTAGATTATCACTTGCCCGGAGGCCCCGCAAGGCCCTTTGAGCCATGCTTACTGGCTCACTAGCTTGAACTTTTGAATGCGCCGGCCGCGGTTTTCAGCCACGTAAATGTTGCCTTTGGAGTCGACCGCAATGCCGTGCGGCTGGTCGAATTCGCCCGGAAAATGTCCCGCCCGGCCGAAGCTCGAGAGGATTTTACCGGACTCGCGATCGATCACTTCGATCAGCGCGCTGTTCTGGTTGATCAGATAGAGGAAGCGCTGATTAGCGTCGCGCGACAGGTCGAGCGACACCGCCGCGCCACCGCTTTCTTTCACTTTGCCGTCGGCCGGCGGCGTGTACGGGGTCCAGGGAATCTCGATGTTCTTTTTGAAGTTCCCCATCTTGTCATAAACTTGCAGCCGCGCGTTGTCGCGATTGCACACGTAAACCAAGCCGTCGTTGGCGACGCTCAGGCAGTGCACGGTCTTCATGCCTTCGGGCTGCCACTGGCGCAGAAATTTCCCTTCGCGATCCATCACGGCGATGCGCCGGTTGCCGCCCGTGCCTTCGCCGTCGGATACGTAAATGTCGCCATTCTTTGGATCGATAAATATGCTGGATGGCATAAAGAACACGGGGGCGTTGGAATTCAGCGGCTGGCCTTTGACGGTACCGTCGGACGAATCGAACACGCCCTTCTTGCCGATTTGCAGGAGCAGTTTGCTGCCGTCGTGCGAATATTTCTGGATCATCCCAGAGGGCGCGCTGCCGATCCACATGTTGTTGTCTTTGTCGAAAGTGCAACTGTG
>JANWHR010000206.1 GCA_025450355.1 Micropepsaceae bacterium | reverse complement strand
TCCTGCAGGTGAAGCAGCAGCAGGACGGCAACACGGTCGAGATGGTCAAGGAGATCAAGGCGACCATCGACGGCTACCGCAGCAAGCTGCCGCGCGACCTGAACATCAGCCAATGGTACGATCAGAGCGAACTCATCACGGCGTCCGCGAACAGCGTGTTTGAAGCGGTACTGATCGGCGTTTTTCTCGCCGGACTCGTGCTGCTGGCATTTCTCCGCAGCTTCAAGATCACGATCATCACCCTGATCGTCGTCCCCGCCGTATTGTCAACCACGGTTCTTCTTTTGTCCGTCCTCGGCATGAGCTTCAATATCATGACGCTGGGCGGCATGGCCGCTGCGATCGGCCTCATCATCGACGATGCGATCGTGATGATCGAGCAGATCGAACGAAGGCTTCACAGCCGTGGGGAAAAGGGCCGCGAAGAGATTCGCGCGGCCACCTGGGAATTCCTCAAGCCGCTGGCCGGTTCGTCCGCCGCGACGACCGTCATCTTTGTCCCACTGGCTTTCCTCACCGGCGTGACGGGCGCATTCTTCAAATCACTGGCGCTGACGCTCGCCTCGTCGCTGGTCGTGTCTTTCCTCGCGGCGTTTTTCGCGATTCCGCTGCTCGCGCATTACTTCATGAACGTGAAGCACGACCGCACCGGCGACCACAACGGACCAATCTTCCGGGCCGTGCTGCGCGGCTATCGCGGCATTTTCCAGGGCCTGTTGCGGAATCCGCCACTGGTGCTGCCGGTCCTCGCGGGATTTCTGGCGGTCGGATATCTCGCCTACACCAATGTCGGTTCCGGCTTCATTCCGGTGATGGATGAAGGCGGATTTGTTTTCGACTACATCGCGCCGGCGGGAAACTCGCTGCAGGATACCGACAAGATGCTGCGGCAGGTGGAGACTGTCATCAGCCAGGTTCCCGAAGTCGCCAGCTATTCGCGGCGTACCGGATTGCAGCTGGGCGGCGGTCTGACGGAGCCGAACACCGGCGACATCTTCATCCGGCTGAAGCCGCTGCCGCGCCGTCCGATGGAAGAGGTGATGAACGATATCCGCACCAGGTCGCAGATGGCGGTGCCGGGTCTCGACATTGAAACCGCGCAGTTGATGGAAGACCTGATCGGCGATCTCACCGCGGTGCCCCAACCGATTGAAGTGCAGATCTTCGGCGATGATTATAACCAGTTGATGCAAATCGCACCGAAAGTCGCGAATGCCATCCAGGCGGTGCCGGGCGTCACGGAAATCGAAAACGGCGTCGTCATCGCGGGTGATGCATTCGACATCCATGTCGATCCCGTGCGAGCAGGCGCCGAGGGCCTGACCGCGGACACGATCACCAGCCAGGTGAACACCTATCTCACCGGCGCGGTGGCAACCCAGTTGCACAACGCGGACCGCAGCATCGACGTCCGGGTGACGATTCCCGAGAACCTGCGCTCCACCCCTGCGGACCTCCGCGCGCTTCGGATCGAAGCACCGGATGGTCATTTCGTACCGCTCAGCCGGGTTGCGGACATCACGCTGCTCACCGGCCTGCCGGAAATCAACCGCGACAATCTGAAGCCGATGGTCGCCGTAACGGCGCGCATTGTCGGGCGCGATCTGGGTTCAACCGCCGCCGACGTTCAGGCGCTGCTGGACAAATCCGATCTGTTCCCGCAGGGGACTTATTTCCAGCTCGGCGGGCTTTACCATCAGCAGCAACTGGCGTTCCGGGGCCTGATGATCGTGCTCGCGGCGGCCGTGGCGCTGGTGTTTTTCCTGCTGCTCTATCTCTATGAGAGCATGAAAATGGCGATCGTGATCATCGCCATGCCGCTGTGCGCGCTGGGCGCCGTGTTCATGGGATTGTGGGCGACCGGGGTCGAGCTGAACATCTCGGCGATGATGGGAATGACCATGATCGTCGGCATCGTGACCGAAATCGCGATATTCTATTTCTCGGAATACGAGCTGCTGACGCGGGAAGGCGTGGCGCATGACCGGGCGGTGGTGCAGGCCGGGATCAACCGGTTCCGGCCGATTGCGATGACGACCATTGCCGCCATCCTGGCGCTGATGCCCCTTGCGCTGGGGCTGGGCCAGGGCTCGCAGATGCAACAGCCGCTTGCGATCGCCATCATTTCCGGGCTGATCGTACAGATGCCGCTGGTGCTGCTGGTGATGCCGCTCGCCTTTTGGCTGTGGACCCGCCTGGAGGCGCGGGAGCGCAGGGAAGACGTGGTATTTGGAGCTGCGAAATTGCCGGCGGAGTAGGATGGCCGGTTGTCGAGTGAATGGATATTCGAACCTGGTCAGGCCATCGCTGATGGCAGGCTGACGTCTCAAGGGAGGAGACTCGTGAAAGCACTTTCCGTTTCTGCATGTCTGGCTTCTGTCGCATTCGCTTCGGTGGCTCTTGCCGCCGCGGGGCCGCAATACAAGATCGTGGACCGCATCAAGGTTCAGGATGGCGCCTTCGACTACGCAACCTTTGATCCGGCGACCAATCAGGTCCTGATGGCGCGGCCGAATTTCACCACCACGATCGACGTGAAGTCGGGCAAGGTCGGAGAGATCAAGGCAGCGCAACGCGGCCACATCGCGCTGCCGATACCGGGAACAAATTTGCTGGTGGTCACCCAGCGCGCCGGGAATATCCTGATCGTGGACGGCAAGGCGGACAAGGTCGAAGCGACACTGAAGGGCGACAAGAATCCGGACGGCGCGGCTTATGATCCGTCCACCAAGCTTGTTTTCGCCATGAATCACGACAGCGGCGATTCGACCGTGGTGGACCCGGTGGCAAAAAAGGTGGTCGGAACCATCCCGATCGGCGGCGATCTGGAATTCCCGGTCGCAGACGGAAAGGGCAAGGTTTTCGTCAATGTCGAGGACAAGAACCAGATCGCGGTGATCGATGCGAAAGCCAAAAAGGTCCTCACCCGCTACACGTTGAAGGATTGTGACGGGCCGACCGGTCAGGCCTATGACGCGGCCGACAATTATCTGATCTCGGCGTGCGACGGGACGGCGAAGGTGATCCGCGCCGACAGTGGCCAGGAAGTGGCGTCACTGAAGATTGCCAATCAGCCCGACGCGGTGATTTTCGACGCACAGCGGAAGCTGGCGTTCATTCCGTGCCGCACACCGGGCATTCTGGAAGTCATCTCCTTCGCCAATCCGGCGAAACCAACCGTTGTCCAGCATCTGGAGACGCAGCTGGGCACGCGCACGGGTACGATCGATCCGTCCACGGGACGCATCTACATGATGGCGGCGAAATTTGGCGCGCCGGCCACCGCGGGCGGCCGGCCGCAGGCGCTGCAATCCAGCTATGACGTTCTGGTCGCCGCGCCCTGAGACACCGTCGCAGTCTCCCCCCGTTGACGGGGGGAGTGGCGGCGCAGCCGACGAGGGGGGCCTGTGCGCCAACGCAAGACGAGTGGTGATGAGATCATTGGACATCTTTGGGCCAGTGGCCCCCTCCACCGCTTCGCGGTCCGCGAGCGACGCGCCCGCGTCGCCGCATTCCAGACAGATGTCGCGCAAAGCGCGACAGTCCCCCGTAAACGGGGGAGGAAACACAATCGGGAGGAATTCATGAAAGCGTGGATTTGCGCGTCGGCTCTGGTGTTGCTGCCGATGGCCGGAATGGCGGCGGATGCGCCGCCGGATTGGGCCTATCCGGTGGCGCCGCCGGACTACAAGGCGCCGCCCGACACCGGGCAGCCCATGCATGTGCCGGGAAGCTCGCTCGCGTTCACGCAGAAGGACGTGGACAACAGCTTCGATCCCCCCGACTGGTTTCCCAACGACCATGCGCCGATGCCGCAACTGGTTGCGCATGGGAAGGCGCCGGTTGTGCATGCCTGCGACCAGTGTCACCTCACCTCGGGCCATGGCCACCCCGAATCGGCCAATATCGCGGGTTTGCCGGTTGACTATATTGTCGAGCAGTTGGGCCAATTCCGCAGCGGGATGCGCAAGAGCTCGGTCGCGCGGCGTTCGTCGAACATGATCGATTTCGCCAAGGGGTTGACCGACGACGAAGTCAAAGTGGCCGCCGAGTATTTTTCAAAAGTGCCGCGGCACGTCTGGTCGAAAATCGTCGAGACGGACATGGTGCCGAAGTCCTATGTCGGCGAAGGCAACATGCGGTTTGCCGCCGAAGGAACGGCGAAGGAGCCGATCGGGCATCGCATCATCGAAGTTCCCGAAAACGAGGAAAGCGCGAAGCTGCGCGATCCCCACTCCGGTTTTGTTGCTTATGTGCCGGCGGGCAGCATCAAAACCGGCGAGCAACTGGTCGCAACCGGAGGCAACGGCAAAACCATCCAGTGCACGATCTGCCACGGGGCCGACCTGAAGGGCGTCGGCAATGTGCCGGGGCTTGCCGGGCGTTCCCCGATCTATATTTTCCGGCAACTGTATGACATTCAGCACGGCACGCGGACCGGCAACGCCGTTGCGCTGATGGAGCCGGTTGTTGCCAAACTGACCCAGGACGACATGATCGCGCTGGCCAGCTATATGGCGTCGCGCACGCCCTGAGCTGGTTTTGCGAATCCCCAATCGGCGATGGGGCGGGGTGGTTACCTCGGTCGCGCCCCATTTGTTTTGGCGCGCCCGGCGCTGCTTTCCAAACAAGCAAGTAATTGAATAAATTATTACAGTTAGCTGACTAATAAATTGCCAAGTTCTCTCTCATTTTGCCGGAAATCAATTGCAAATCAGTGGCCTGGCACGACTCTGCGGGGTGTTGCGCAAAAGCCGCAGGCCGCGATCGCACAACATTATGGTCACTTTCCGATAATCTTGCAGCGTGCACTATACCCCTCGACGGGATGATACGTCCGGGCAGCCTGGGAAATTGGGGCGCCGGAGTGAGGGGGTTTTTCAAACCACCACTCAGCCGATTCAGCCGGAGTCCGCATGCGCGGTGGCCGGCTGCACAGTTCATCGGCTGCCTGAGGCGGATCATCCATCGGGTGGGATCACGCAACGTGCCGGATTGGCACAAGGGGGAGTTCATTATGAATCCGACTGCATCACGTTTTGCGACATTGATGGGGACTGCTTCGCTTCTGACGCTTGGGGTTGCGCTGAGCGCACAGGCGCAGATGCCGCCGATGACGGCGCAGGCGGCGCCTGAGGCAGCACCGGAACAGGTGCTCGTGACCGGTTCGCTGATTCACGGTGCCGCGGC
>JANWHR010000205.1 GCA_025450355.1 Micropepsaceae bacterium | reverse complement strand
GAATTCCGCATCCAGCGCGCGGGCAGTCTCCAGCGCGTCGGGCATGGCTGGATCGGAATCGCGGGCATCGTTACCCGACCGTTGCCCGCGCCGGTTGATGGTGATGATCGCATTGAGCTGACCGGCATGTTCTTTTGGCGTGATTTCGGAAAGTTGCAGGCCGGTTGCGGGGTCTATCACGCCATTAACGCAGCGGCCGTTGTAGGCATCGATCCGGTGCAGGTAATCCGTGACGAGCTGCGTCACGGTCAGTTGTCTTGCGAGAATCGCCTGATGCACATCGGCAATGCTCGCCTCTTCGAGGTGAAATGCCTGCGCCGGACCGGTCGCCAGCAACAGCACCAGTCCCAGCAGGGCCGCGCGACACCACATCGGATTGATCCTTTCCCGAACCGGCGCAACAATAGTGCAACTTCGTCCGATTGCGGAGAACAGTCATGAAATTTCGCGCCTGTCTCGCGGCCGCCGTCCTGTCGCTTCTGTCTTTTCCGGCGCTGGCCCAGACCGCCTGGCCCAATCAGCAAGAGGCCGATTTCGTCATCCGCGATTTCCATTTCGCCGATGGTGAGAGTCTTCCCGAACTGAGGCTGCATTACATTACGCTGGGCACGCCGATACGGGACGCCACCGGCGCAATCGGCAATGGAATCGTCCTGCTGCACGGCACCAGTGGGTCGGGCCAGAACTGGCTTTTGCCCACGCTCGGAGGCGAGTTGTTCGGCAAGAGACAACCGCTGGACGCGAGCCGCTACTTCATCATCATCCCCGACAGCATCGGTGTGGGCGGGTCAAGCAAGCCGAGCGATGGTCTGAAGGGCAAATTCCCGCACTATCGCTACCACGACATCGTCGAGGCGGAGCACCGGCTGGTGACCGAGGGTCTCGGAATCCGGCATTTGCAGCTGGTAATGGGAAGCTCCATGGGCGGGATGCAGACGGGGATGTGGGGAGAAATGTACCCTGATCTCATGGACGGGCTGGTCCCGATCGCAAGCATGCCGATCCAGATCAGCGGGAGAAATCTGATCGGCCGGCTGATCCGGGCCGAGGCGATCCGGCACGATCCGGATTATCACGATGGCAATTACGACAGGAATCCGACGCACTGGATCTACACCGCGCCACTGGGCGCGATGACCACAGACAATCCGTGGCAGATCCAGAAATCGGCGCCGGACCTGAAATCGTCGATGGCACTTTACGACAAGCTCGTGGCCGGCGCGGCGAAAAACGATGCCAACAACACGCTTTACGGCACCGAGGCAGTGCTGGATTACGATCCGTCAAACGATCTTGAGAAGATCAGGGCTCATTTGATGGCGATCAATTTCGCCGATGACGAAGCCAATCCGCCGAGCCTTCACGTGATGGAACCCGCGATGAAGCGCATCGCCCATGGGGAATATGTGCTGATCCCGGCAAGTGAAAAGACTCATGGTCATTACACGCATCTGCGCGCGGCAATCTGGAAATCCCATCTGGCGGAGTTCATGAAACAGCTGCCGTAGTTTTGGACCGCGGACTTCCAGCCCGCAACTATGGCCGCGGCGGAGTTCGCAGCAGTGAACGGCGCCTGATCGCGTGGGTAGATTTCCCGCCGGCGTTTTGGGCGGCGGTTTGCAGCTCACGGCGATAGGAGTCGCGCTTCTCGTGAATGGAGGCAATTGCGGGACCCATGGCGACGCCCAGGCCCACCAATGCTGCCTCGGATAGTTGCAGGCTTGCCTCGATCGTTTCCGGTACCGCATCCGTCGCGCCAACCGAATAAAGGTGGCGTGCATGGCCGGCATCCCGCGCGCGGGCGATGACAAGCATGTCAGGCCGCGCCGTCCGGACCTGCCTGACAATTTCGTCGATCACATCATGCGCGTTGATGGTGGCAATCAGCGCGGTTGCACTGGCGAGGCCGCAGGCTTTCAGAAATTCCTGATCGGCCGCATCGCCGTAAAAGACGGCCCGCCCGTCTCGCCTGTCGCGGGAAACTGTGTTGGCATCGTTATCGGTGGCGACATAGGCAATGCCGTGCTGATCCAGCAATTCGCACACCACTTTGCCGACACGGCCATAACCGACGACGATCGCGTGCTTTTCTCCGTGCACGGGGCGAATCTGCAATTCCGGTTGCACGCGCGCCGGGCCCACAAGCAAAACCCGCAACTGTCTGGCGGCAACGCTCAGCACCGGCGTTAACGCCATGGTCACCGAAACCGCTGCAAGGACGAGGCTCTCAACGTTTGGCGCCACCAGCCGCAGGCCTGCCGCCATGACGATTCCGACAAAGGCGAATTCTCCGCCCGGCCCCAGAAGCAGGCCAGTCTCGACAGCCGTGGGCCAAGACAGGCCGAACAACCGGCCGAGCGCCGTCAGGATCACCGCCTTTCCGGCGATCAGGCCAATGACGAGCAGGACAAGCCATACGGGATCGCGAATGAGTTCGCGAAAATCGATATTCATTCCCACTGTGAAGAAAAAGACGCCGAGCAAAAGTCCCTTGAACGGTTCAACGGTTGCCTGAATGGCCTTCTCAAATTCGGTCTCCGCGAGCAGAACACCCGCAACGAATGCACCCAGCGCCATGGACAGTCCGGCCTGGTTGGCAATGACGCCTGCCGCCACGATGACGAACAGGACAGCTGCGATGAACAGGTCCGCGGAATGAGTGGTTGCAACCAGCCGGAACAGCGGCCGCATCAGGAAGCGGCCAAAGAGTACGATCGCGGCGACCGCTGCACATGCCTGGCCAACCGCGATCGCAACGTTGAGGGCGACCGATCCGCGGGCACCCTCGCCGGCGATCGCGATAAACATGAGAATCGGGATGACGGACAGATCCTGTGCGAGCAGAACCGCAAAACTGGCGCGCCCCGTGCTGGTGGACAGGCGCTTCTGGCCGGAAAGCAACTCCAGCACGATGGCGGTGGACGAAAGCGATAGTGTCGCCCCGAGCACCAGGGATGCTGCCGGATTTCGCCCCAGTGCCACAGCCACCGACGCAATTGCGGCAGTGGTGAGAAGTACCTGAAGTCCGCCCAGACCAAAGACCATGCGGCGCATGGTCAGCAATCGCGGCAAGGAAAGCTCCAGGCCGACGAGGAACAGCAAAAAGACGACCCCCAGTTCGGCGATGCCCTCGACATTCTTCGGATCGACAACCGTAACCCAGTAGAGCCCGGGAACGATTTTGATGAACGAACCGAGTCCGAACGGACCGAGCAGGGCGCCCGCAGCCAGGTAGCCAAGCACGGGACTGAAACCCCATCGGCGTACCAGCGGTATGACGACGCCCGCCGTCCCGAGCACCACAAGCGCATCGCTGTAAGCGTTCAGGTCAATGGACGGCATTATGATTCATTGAATACGGGCTGGCCGCCGCCGCCCGGATGTTCCGCGCGCTTTGCCTCGGGCGCCAGTTCACCGGCACGGAGGGTCGGATTGCCCTTATAGTCATAGACGTAAAGCGCCCGCATGCTGGAAAGTTTCGCCTTTATTCTGCCGGGCAATGCGTCATAGGCGGCAAAGCCATTCGCGAACAGCGTGTCGCCACCGCGCAAGGGCGTCTCGATGGCGTAGAGCATGGATGCCTTCGCGGGCCGCTCCAGGTAGCAAGTGCCGGAATGGAAGAACATTTCGCCGTCGGGAAGGATGCCCGTGACCTGGCCGTTTACCCGCACATTGGAGACATAGAGGGTCGCTTCGTGCACGCCGCCTTTGGCGGGATCGGCGTCATTCACCGCGCGGCCCAACGGCCCGAACAGCCGCGCGAAATTCACCTGCTCCAGTTCGCCCAAATTCTGACCGCAGGAGAGCGCGATGCAGTTCGCTTCCCAGGCGGTGCGAAGCTGGGCAAATTCCCCGGCTGCAATGGGCTTCGCGAGATTAAGCCCTCGCACTTCGATCCCGACTGCTGGCGAAGGGGGCATGATGTCCATGGAACATTTATAGCATGCTCGACCCTGCACGCTGACGGGGATAGATAAGCGAAATGAACTGGTTGGCTGCGGCGATCTGGTGGTTGTGTTGCGCGGGCGGTTTGGCGGGTGCCGGCTATGCGCTGGCATGCGCGGCCGCGGCGGCCCGGTTTCGCAATGGCACAGCGCCGCGCGCCGTGAGTCTTCCGACTGTCACTATCCTCAAGCCGCTGCATCGCGCCGAACCGCAATTGCGCGAAAATCTCGAAAGCTTTTGCAAGCAGGACTACGGCGCGCCGATTCAGCTGATCCTCGGCATGAATAATGGAGATGATGGGGCGCGAGAGGTTGCGGACCAGGTAAAGGCGAGCCATCCCGGTCTCGATATTGTTGTGGTGGCGGGGGCCGTGAAGCTCGGCACGAATCCCAAGGTTTCCAATCTGCTGAATATGCTTCCTGCCGCGAGGCATGATGTGCTGGTGATCAGCGATAGCGATATTGGCGTGGATAACAATTGGCTCGCCGCCATCATGGCTGCACTGCAGGCGCCTGGCACTGGTGCCGTGACATGCTGCTACACTGGTATCGCGGCGGCGCCGGGCCTGTGGCCCAGGCTGTCCGCCATGGGCATCAATCAGCATTTTCTGCCCAATACATTGTTTGCACTGGCACATGACCTGGCGGTGCCCTGTTTTGGTTCGACCATTGCGCTTACGCGCAGCGTGCTCGGGGAGATTGGCGGGCTTGGCCGCTTTGCCGCGATGCTTGCGGACGACTACGAGATCGGCCGCGCGGTGCGCGCCCGCGGCTATCGCATTGCAATTCCGCCGATGGTCGTGCGCCACTCATGCGGCGAGTCTACGGCGGCAACGCTGTTCCGGCACGAATTGCGCTGGGCACGCACGATCCGGCTGATCAACCCGATGGGCTTCGCCGGAACCCTGTTCACCCACGCCATCCCATTGAGTCTGCTTGGGTTTCTTGTACCAGAGCCAAATGTGATCGGTGCTGGTGTTCTCGCCGGGGCACTAATGTCTCGCCTGTGGCTTGCACACCGTATGAATGCGTGGTTTGGCATCCGCGATCCCATTTGGCTTGTGCCGGTGCGCGATCTATTGTCATTCGTTGTCTTCATCGGGGCGCTGTTCACCCGCCGTGTTGACTGGCGCGGCGCCCGTTTCCGCGTCAGTTCCGCCGGCGCAATGGCACAGGATTAGAGCATGCTTCGCACGCTGTTTCTTCAGGCACCCTCGTATGAAGGTTTCGATGGCGGCGCGGGATCGCGCTATCAGGCGCGGCGCGAAATCCGCTCGTTCTGGTATCCGACATGGCTGGCGCAACCGGCCGCGCTGGTGGATGGCTCAAAGCTCATCGACGCGCCACCGCACCGTTTGCGTTTCGAAGACATCGCCGGGGATGTGCGCGACCGCGACCTGATCGTGATGCACACGTCCACGCCGTCGTTCAAATCGGATGCGAAAACGGCGGCACGCATTCGCGAGATCAATCCTCAGGTCAGGATCGGGATGATCGGGGCGAAGGCCGCGGTCGAACCCGAGCAGAGCCTGCTGGATGCGCCCGCGGTGGATTTTGTGGCCCGCAACGAATTCGACTTCACGATCAAAGAGGCGGCGGACGATATTCCGTGGAAGGACATCAAGGGAATTTCCTGGCGCAATCCGCAGGGCATCATTGTCCACAACGAGGACAGGGCGAATCTGGAAAACATGGATTCGCTGCCCTGGGTGACACCGGTTTATCAGCGCGACCTGAAAATCGAAAATTACTTCATCGGTTATCTGAAGCACCCCTATGTTTCGTTCTACACCGGGCGCGGCTGCAAATCGCGCTGCACCTTCTGCCTGTGGCCGCAAACGGTCGGCGGACACCGTTACCGGGTGCGGTCGGTCGAGGACGTCGCGGCAGAAGTGAAATGGGCCAAAGCGGCCTTTCCGCAGGTCAAGGAAATCTTTTTCGACGATGATACGTTCACGGACAATCTGCCGCGGGCAGAAGCGATCGCGAAGGAACTGGCGAAAATCGGCGTCACCTGGTCATGCAACGCCAAGGCCAATGTGCCGCGCAAGACGCTTGAAGTGCTAAAAGACAACGGCCTGCGACTGCTGCTGGTGGGATACGAATCCGGCAATCAGCAGATCCTGTACAACATCAAGAAGGGCATGCGGGTGGAAGTGGCGAAGCAGTTTACGAAGGACTGCCACGACCTCGGGATTGTGATTCACGGCACCTTCATCCTCGGCCTGCCCGGCGAGACCAAAGAGACCATTCAGGAGACGCTGAATTTTGCGAAAGAAGTCAATCCGCACACGATCCAGGTCTCGCTGGCGGCACCCTACCCCGGCACGTTTTTATACCGGCAGGCAAAGGAAAATGGCTGGTTGTACGAAGACGCCGAACTGATTGATGACGATGGCGTGCAGATTGCGCCGCTGCACTATCCGCATCTCAGTCACACGCAAATCTTCGCTTCCGTCGAGGAGTTCTACAAGAGCTTCTATTTCCGGCCGTCGAAGATCGCGTCCATCGTTGCAGAGATGCTGGCGAGTCCGCAGATGATGAGGCGGCGGTTGCGCGAGGGGGTGGAATTCTTCCAGTTTCTGCGCGCTCGCCGCGGCCACGCCTGAACCGCGGCCTCGCAATCTGCGCGCAAACCATTTGCGCAGATCAACTGAGGGTTTCACCCTAAAGAATTCCGCACGGACGCACGCGACCCGTCTCCGGAGGTCGCGTTCTGGCGGGAATGGTAGTACGATGGACAAATTCCGAGTGGGGAGCCGTCGTCTCAAGAACCGTTTCGTGGTGCATCGGATCATCAGGTCACGATGGCGGCATTGCTGTTTGGGTCGTGGAATCGGACGCGCCGTCATGAGGGTAGTTGCCGGCATGTAGTAAATAGTTCCGTGTACGAATAAACTGCCGTGCGAACGCGGTCGCAATGTGGAGGGGACAGTGAATTCAAACACATCGAAATTCGCGTAGCTTCTTGGCTCTGCGTCGCTGCTGACGCTCGCCGCCGCCCTGAATGCCAATGCGCAACCGATGGCTCCGCCGCAGGCGGCGCAGGCCGGGCCGGCAGAAGCCCCCGAACAGGTTCTGGTGACGGGTTCGCTGATTCACGGCGCCGCGGCGGTTGGCGTGCCGGTGACGAATCTGGGGGTCCAGGATTTCACCGAAACCGGCAATGTGATGATCGGCGACCTGTTCCGCACCGTGCCGCAAGCCAATGTCGCGCCTGGTCCATCTGCGGTGAACTCCGGCGGCCATCAGGAACGCGAGACTCGCGTTAACATCCGCGGGCTCGACGGCACAGGCCCACGGTCGCTGCTCATGGTTGATGGCATACGCTTTCCGCCGCAGGCCGACGGTCTGTGCGCGATCGATCCGTCCATCATACCGGCACTGGCGCTCGACCGTGTGGACATCCTCGCCGACGGAGCCTCGGCCACTTATGGCTCGGACGCGATCGCCGGCGTGATCAATGTCGTGCTGAAGCGCGGATTTGACGGCGCCGTCACCCTGCTTCACTTCCAGGAGCCCGACCGCGGTGGCCAGGAGTACCAGGCATCGCAGCTTTTCGGCCGTACCTGGGACGGTGGCGATGTCACCCTGACCTATGAATATATTCTCGAGGAACCGGTCAAGAACGACCACTCGAATTACACACTAAACTACGCGCCCTGGGGCCTGGACAACCGGATCGGGATCGGTTCATCGCTGCCCGGTACGGTCTCGACCGGAAAGCCGTCCGTGACGAACGGGAACGGAGTACCAAACGTCGGGACCAACTGCGGCAATTGCTTCTCCGTCCCCGCGGGCACAGGCGCCAATTTCAACGCAAGCCTGAACGGCGGTCTGGGACCGACGGCGCCAGGCAGCGCAGCGACGCTGACCTGGGCGCAGTTGCAAGGCCATCCGGGAGTCACCAACCAGATCGACCCCCTGCAACAGGGCTGGGAGCTCGCGGGGCAACAGAAGAATTCTTTTGTCGCCACTCTGGATCAGCGGCTGTTTCCGGGTGTTTCGCTGTTCTTCACCGGCTTCTACACCAATCGCCGGGTCAGTGAGCGCACTCCAAATTTTTATCTCGGCGCGAGCAACGACATTTCGACTTTTGCGGTGCCGACCACGAATCCATATTATCCGGCTGGCGCACCCAACGGCCTGCAGGTCTCCTACGATCTCAGCCACGAATACCCGCCGCTGGAGACGGCGTTTGAACTTTCGGCGCGCTATCAGTTCGGTCTGAATCTCGACCTGCCGTTTGGCTGGACCGGTCAGATTTATGATTCGCGCAGCTATGAGAGCGACAAATTTCTGACGTTCGCGGCGAATGACACCGCCGTCAGCATGGCATTGGGCAGCACGGTGAAGGGGGTCAGCAAGCCTGCCAGCGTGCCCTATCTGAATCTGTTCTGCGATCCCACGGCATTCCAGTGCAACTCACAACAGACCATCGCATTCATCGGCGGACAGCGATGGAACCAGGCGGTCTATCAATTGGAGGAAAAGGGTGGACGCTTTGACGGCCCGCTGTTCGATCTTCCTGCGGGTCAGGTGAAGGCGGCCATCGGAGGCACTTACGAATCGGACAACGTGCTCGCATACCGGTACAATAATCTTTCGATTACGCCGGTCAGCACGCCACCGGGAAGTGCGCCATATGGGCCGGTACCAGCCGATCTCAACAACGTCACGGCCGCGATCGATCCGGAGCCCTACACAGTCTGGGCCGGTTTTGCGCAGGTTGATGTCCCGATCTTTGGCGACAACTTTAATTTGCCGCTTGTGCGCAAATTGGACCTCGAAGGATCCTGGCGCCACGACCAATACAACTCTCCCAACGGCGAGTTGAAAGGAGGAACCAGCAATCCGAAGGTCGCTTTCACCTGGCTCGTGGACGACATGGCAGGCGCCACCATCCGCGGCTCGTGGGGCACCTCGTTCCGCTTTGCCAATGCCGGGGAGTATTCCGTGGTGGCGAGCGATTCCAACGCACCGGTCGGGTTTGCCGGCGCGGGCGGCCTTACCATCAGCTGCACCGGTGGCCAGGCCCCTGGTGGTAGTATCGCTGCCGCGCTGGTTGACGCCGGTTTTGGCTGCAATACCACCGCGCCCGGCGGCATCAACTGGGGTGGCGGACCGCACACGCAACTGCGCAGCTTCGTCAATGCCGCGACGGGACAAGTGGAACAGCGTGAGGGCGGCACCGCACTCGCTCCTGAAACTTCGAAGAACTACAGCGTAGGCTTCGAACTCGCGCCGCAATATGACTTCCTGCGAGGACTTGACTTGCAGGCCACCTGGTACAGCGTGAAGATCAGCAATCCGTTGGGTGGTGAGGGAACACTCACAACCCAATTGTTTGCCGATCCTGTCAACCGGTTCCGCTTCATTGTCCCGAGCGATCTTGGTTGTCCAACCGCGGCCAATGCGAACCCGCAGAGCTGCGCGCCCTTTGAGGCCATGGTCCTGTCTGCGCTGACCGACGTCGGCAGCAGCACGTCGCCCAGCCTGGCCACCAACGTATTCTGGATCAACGATTCCAGCACCTTTGGCAGCGGCTTCCTGCGGGTCGAGGGGGTGGACTGGAACGCCAGTTACGATTTTGATCTGGGCGCCCTCGGCGCCTGGAACGCTGGAATCACCGGTACCTATTACCTGCACCGCTTTACGCAGACCGTTACGGGTGGACCGGTTGTGGATGCGTTGGATCAGAATCTCGCGGCGGTTGCGGGCGTTTCCCAGAACGGTGTCGAAACCGCGCCGCGCATGATCTGGCGTTCGCGCCTGGGCTGGAGCGATGGTCCGTACAGCATCAGCGGATTCATGAACTACCAGTCGCACTACTTTGTACCCGTCGCCGTGCCCCCCAATGTCAACTTTCAGTGCACGGCTTCCGGAGGCTCCGTCGGCGGCGGCACCTTACCCTGCGCGATCAGCAACTACCGTCAGATTGAGCCGGACTTCATCACATTCGATCTTTCATTCGGCTACAAAACCGGCGATATGCCGGCGAATGACTACCTGAAGAATCTCACGCTGCAACTCACCCTGCAGAATGTCCTGAACAAGCATGCGCCATTCGAATACGGCCCTAGCAACTCGGCAGGCAGGCAAGCCGCCGCCTACGATATTCTGAGACCCAATTCGGGCCGCACCATCGGTGTGTCGCTGGTCAAGAACTGGTAAGGGAGTCGAACGCCCAAGGGTCATAAGTTCAAGTTAGAGCCAGCTGCGCCAGAACGTGCTTGCAAAAGCGCGAGCGCGGGCGCAGCGTCCCTCTCCTCAAGGGGAGAGGGGATGCGTTCCCTGTGATTTCTGTCCCCCCGCACCATTCTGCGCGGAGCACGTTCCCGGTCTCGTTGCATACTCCGCGGCTCCGCGTGAAAATTTGTGCGTACCGGAGAACTGGCGATTAAAAATCTGATTATCACGGCGGACGATTTCGGAGCCGCGCCGGAAGTCAACGAAGCGGTCGAACAGGCGCATCGCAACGGCATTGTGACGGCGGCGAGCCTGATGGTGAGCGGCCCCGCGGCGGCAGACGCCGTTGAACGGGCGCATCGCATGCCCGGCTTGCGCGTGGGACTGCATCTGGTGCTGGTTGATGGTGTTCCCGCCCTTCCCCCGGAGTCCGTGCCGGATCTGGTCGGGAGTTCTGGGCGCTTTCGTCCGAACATGACGGTGTCT
>JANWHR010000204.1 GCA_025450355.1 Micropepsaceae bacterium | reverse complement strand
GGTGTCGGAAGAACACATCACCGCCTTCGGCTGGGCCAGCCCGCAAGACCTCGACGACATCGTGAATCTCACCATCCGGATCAATGATTTCCTGTCCGGCCTGTTTCTCGGCGTCGGCATCAAGCTGGTGGACTTCAAGGTCGAGTTCGGCCGGCTGTGGGAAAATGATTTCATGCGCATCGTGCTGGCCGATGAAATCAGCCCCGATTCCTGCCGGCTGTGGGACATCCAGACCAACGAAAAACTCGACAAGGACCGTTTCCGCCGCGATCTCGGCGGCGTCACCGAAGCCTATTCCGAAGTGGCGCGGCGCCTTGGCATCCTGCCGGAATCATCGCAGGGCACCAGCGGACCGGTGCTTGTGCGATGAAGGCACGCGTATTCGTCACGCTGAAATCGGGCGTCCTCGACCCACAGGGAAAAGCGATCGGCCATGCGCTCGACAATCTCGGGTTCCGCGCCGTCGGTGAAGTCCGTCAGGGCAAGATTATCGACATTGAACTTGCGGAACCGAACCGCGAGAAAGCCGCAGCAGCCGTGAAGAGCATGTGCGAAAAGCTGCTCGCCAACACCGTCATCGAAAAATACGAGATCGAACTGAAATGATTCAATTCTCACGCGGAGACGCCGCGATCGCGGAGAAACGATTGCCTTTCTCCTTCCCGGCGGGTTTTCGGCGGTGCCAAATTACGATTGCGCAAACGCGGCGATGCCGTGGAGAACTCCTTCTCCTCCGCGCCGCCGCGCCTCCGCGTGAAAATATTTGCAGATTTGCATGAAATCCGCCGTCATCGTGTTTCCTGCCTCCAACTGCGACCGCGACGCTCATGACGCGATCCTGCATGTGACCGGGACGAAGCCGCACATGGTCTGGCACGGCGATTCCGAAGTCCCGGACGTGGACCTCATCGTGCTCCCCGGCGGATTCTCTTACGGCGATTACCTGCGCTGCGGCGCCATGGCCGCGCATTCGCACATCATGGGTGATGTCCGGCGCAAGGCGGAGCAGGGCGTTGCCGTGCTCGGTATCTGCAACGGGTTTCAGACCCTCACCGAAGCGCACCTGCTTCCGGGCGCGCTGATGCGCAATGCCGGGCTGAAATTCGTCTGCCGGGAAGTCGAACTGGTCGTGGACGAATCGCAATCCGCCTTTACCCGAAAGTACTCCAGGGGCGAGCGCCTGCGCTTTCCGGTCGCGCATGGCGAGGGCAATTTTTTCGCGAGCGATGATGTGCTGGACCGGCTGGAAGGCGAAGGCCGGGTGGCGTTTCGCTATGGCGAAGGCGACAATCCCAACGGTTCTGCGCGCAACATCGCCGGCATTCTCAATGAGAAGCGAAATGTCCTTGGCCTGATGCCTCATCCGGAACGCGCCTGCGATCCGCTGCTGGGTTCGGTTTCCGGCCGCGCCATGTTCCAGAGCCTGCTGGAATCCCTTTCGTGACCGGATGACCGCCATCACCCCTGAAACCATTCGCGCGCATGGCCTTTCGGCCGAGGAATTCGTCCGTATCCGGCAATTGCTGGGGCGCGATCCCAATCTGGTCGAACTCGGCATCTTTTCGGTGATGTGGAGCGAGCACTGCTCTTACAAATCGACGCGCGCACATTTGCGGCGTTTGCCGGTCACCGGCCCGCAGGTGATTCAGGGGCCGGGCGAAAACGCCGGCGTGGTGGATATCGGCGATGGCGACGCCGTCGTCTTCAAAATGGAAAGCCACAACCATCCCTCCTTCATCGAGCCGTACCAGGGCGCGGCGACCGGCGTTGGCGGGATCATGCGCGACGTATTCACCATGGGCGCGCGGCCGGTAGCCATGATGAACGCACTGCGCTTTGGCGCGCCGGATCATCCGAAAACCAGGCATCTTGTCGCCGGAGTTGTCGCGGGGATCGGCGGATACGGCAATTGCATGGGCGTGCCGACCGTCGGCGGGGAGGTCAATTTTCACCCCTCCAACAACGGCAACATTCTGGTCAATGCAATGTGTGTGGGGCTTGCGCGGCGCGATCGAATCTTCAAATCGGCTGCAGAAGGCGCGGGCAATCCCGTCGTCTATGTCGGGTCCAAGACCGGGCGCGACGGCATCCATGGCGCCACCATGGCGTCGGCGGAATTCAACGCGGATTCGGAGGAGAAACGGCCGACCGTCCAGGTGGGTGATCCGTTCACGGAGAAACTGCTTCTGGAAGCCTGCCTCGAACTGATGGCCACCGATGCGATCATTGCCATTCAGGACATGGGTGCGGCAGGCCTGACTTCATCCTCGGCCGAAATGGCGGGCAAGGGCGGCGCCGGAATCGACCTCGACCTCGACCGCGTTCCGCAACGCGAATCCGGCATGAGCGCCTATGAGATGCTGCTGTCCGAATCGCAGGAACGCATGTTGATCGTCCTGAAGCCCGGGCGTGAAGCAGGCGCCGAAGTCATCTTCCGCAAATGGGAACTGGACTTTGCCGTCATCGGCATGACGACGGACAGTGGGCGGATGGTTGTCCGGCACAAGGGCGAGTTGGTTGCGGATATCCCGGTCCATGCGCTTGCCGATGAAGCGCCGGTGTATCGGCGCCCGTTCACGGCCAGACCGCCCGCATCGGGCGAGATTGTGCCGGCGGGAACCGCGGATATCGAATCCGTTTTGCTGCAAATGCTGGGCTGTCCCGACCTTTGTTCCAGACGCTGGATCTGGCAGCAATATGATTATTCCGTGATGACGGACACGGTGCAGCGGCCGGGCGGGGATGCGGCCGTGCTGCGCGTCAATGGGGCGAACAAGGCGATCGCCATCACGACCGACGTCACGCCCCGCTATTGCCGCGCCGATCCGTTCGAAGGTGCCAAACAGGCTGTTGCGGAAGCCTGGCGCAATCTGACCGCGGTGGGCGCCCGGCCGCTTGCGGTGACGGACAATCTCAATTTCGGCAATCCGGAACGGCCCGAAACCATGGGCGAAATCATCCGCGCGATCGACGGAATCGCAGAAGCCTGTCGCGCGCTGTCCTTTCCCGTAGTGTCCGGCAATTGCTCGCTCTACAACGAAACCAATGGCGAGCCGATCCTGCCAACGCCCGCGATCGGTGGCGTCGGTCTGATTGACGACCTTGCCCAAATGGCGACGATCGCATTCAAACGCACGGGCGACGTCCTGATTCTGATCGGCGCAACCCACGGCCATCTTGGCCAATCGCTCTACCTGCGTGAAATCGAACACCGGGAAGAAGGCGCCGCACCGCCGGTAGATCTCATGGTGGAAAAGCGCAATGGTGATTTTGTCCGCGAACTCATTCGCAGTGGGCGGACGGATACGGTCCACGATATTTCCGACGGTGGACTGCTGATCGCGGTCGCAGAAATGGCGATGGCGGGCGGCATGGGCGCGGAACTTACGCCGGGCAAAGACGCAACGATCCCGATCCTGTTCGGCGAAGATCAGGCGCGCTATGTGGTCGCGGTGGCGGCTTCCAAAGCCGAGGCCGTGCTCGCCGATGCGACATCGGCCGGTATTCCCGCGCTGGTCCTCGGCCGCGCAGGCGGCGGCGCGCTCGTTGTCCAGGATGTGCTCTCAATTCCGGTTGAACGTTTACGCGCGGCGCATGAATCCTGGTTCCCTGCCTTCATGTCCGATGAGACGCGAACGCTTCTACCGGCACGGGACATCGTTTAGACTCGTGTTGCAGCATTGTTGTCAGGAGTCAGCGCATGGCGATGTCGGCCCGGGAAATCGAAAATGCCATTCGCGCCGCGCTGCCGGATGCGGATGTCACCATAACCGACCTCGCAGGTGACGGGGACCATTATGCCTCAATGGTGGTTTCCGGCGCCTTCAAGGGCAAGACCCGGGTGCAGCAGCACAAAATGGTATACGACGCGCTTTCGGGCCGGATGGGTGGCCAGCTCCATGCATTGTCCCTCCAGACCTCGCCAAAGGATTGACGCGGCTCTTGCGCGTCCTTAACTCAGGGCCGTCGAAAGGAAGCTTCCATGAGTTCAAATCCGGTCCACGACCGAATCGCCAAAGAGGTCGCAAAAAATGACGTGCTGCTGTTCATGAAGGGCACGCCGGTCTTTCCCCAGTGCGGCTTCTCGGCCGCAGTCGTTCACGTGCTTTCAGAACTCGGGGTGCAATTCCAGTCGGTTGACGTGCTGAAGGACGCCGAAATCCGCCAGGGGATCAAGGAATTCTCCAACTGGCCGACCATTCCGCAGCTTTATGTCAAAGGCGAATTCGTCGGCGGCTGCGACATCGTCAAGGAGATGTTCGAACAGGGCGAGCTGGAAGGCTTTTTGAAAGAGCGCGGCGTCCCGGTCGAAGCCGCTTAAGCTTTCCTTCCCGGTTCAAGAGAAGGCCAATTTCAGGCGCCTTCAGGCACACACGCAAAAGGTGTAATATTGGGGTGACGCCGCAGGGAGGAAAACATGACTCTCGGCCGGAATTTCCTTTCACTCACCCTTCTGGCCATCGCTGCCGCCACCCCGCTCGCCGGCAATGCCGCGGCCCCGGACACCACCCTCATCCCGGATTTCTCCGGCCTCTGGGCGCATCCCTGGCTCCCGGGTTTTGAGTCGCTGCCAACGGGTCCGACTTCGCTGGTCAACCTTTCGCGGCGACCCGATGGCGTCAGCAATGTGCTGCAACTCGTCGGCGACTACAAAAATCCGATTCTGAAGCCTGCAGCAGCCGAAACGGTGCGCAAATTCGGCGAACAGTCAAAGGCGCATTTTGGCTTTCACAATCCGCGCAATCAGTGCTGGCCCAACGGCGTGCCCTTCGTGCTGTCGAGCAACAACATGCAGATGTTCCAGCAGGGCGATCACATCACGATGATCTATCAGACCGATCATCAGGTACGGCACATAAGGATGAATTCGTCCCATCCGGCCAAAGTCACTCCGTCCTGGTACGGCGATTCCGTTGGCCATTACGAAGGCGACACGTTGGTCATTGATACGGTCGGAATAAAGCAGGGGCCGTTTGCCATGATTGACTGGTTCGGCACCCCGCAAACCCCGAATCTGCACGTCATCGAACGCTATCGCCTGGTCGATTACGCACAGGCAAAACAGGGCATCGACCGCGCCTTCCGGGACAATTCCCTGCCGCGACCGCCCACCGTCGATCTCAACTACAGGGGCAAATATCTCCAACTCACCTTTACGGTCGAGGATGACAGCGTCTTCACGACCCCCTGGTCCGCGTCGGTGACCTTTGGCCGGCCGGCCGCGGGAACCATCCCCGGCCTCAGCGAATGGCTGGAAAATGTCTGCGGCGAAAACCCGAAGAAATACGGAACCGAAGAGGATGTTCAACTCCCGATTGCAGACCGGGGCGATTTCTGAACGCTCTTGCGCCGCAAGCCGCAGCGAACGATGATATGGCAATCTTCCGGACAGGGAATCCGCGATGAGCAAGATCATCACACGCCGCAACCTGATCACCGCTGGCATCACGACGGCGGGTGTCGCCGGTTTTGGCGCCGCCGCGTCACGCTGGATCGGGATGCCGCCGGATGCTTTCAGCATCACCGGCGTGGGCGAGAGGCTGACCTATTCGGTGCAGCGTTTGCTGACCTCGGGCCAGTCGCTGGCGCGCGAGTTTCCATCCAGCCGGATTTCCAAAGTCCATCCCACCAACGGTCCGGCGCCCATTGATCCTGCCTACCGCAGCATGGCGCAGAACGGATTCAGGGACTGGAGCCTGAAAATCGAAGGGCTGGTCGCGCGTCCGGCAAGCTTTTCGCTGGATGATCTGAAAAATCTGCCTGCGGACAATCACATTACCCTGCACGCCTGCGAGCAGGGCTGGTCCTATATCGCGCAATGGACCGGCGTGCGGCTTTCCCGCCTGCTGGAAATGGCTGGTGCCAAACCCGAAGCCCGCTATGTGATGCTGGTGCCTATTCCGAACCCGCAGGAACATACCGGCATCGTTCGCCTGTTCTGGGACAGCATCGACATGGCCGAGGCACTGCATCCGCAGACCATGATCGCCTATGGCATGAATGGCGGCGCTCTGCCGCTCGACCACGGCGCACCCGCCCGCCTGAGGCTGACCCGGCAGCTCGGCTACAAAAACGTCAAATACCTCTCGCGCATCGTGTTGGCGGAAAGCATGGACCAGTTCGGCGGCACACGCGGCGGCACACGGGCCGCGACCTGGTACGGCGGAATCTGACGCCCTCAACCGGTCCTCCCGGAAACTGCGGAGCAGTTATCCGGGACCCACTCCGAAGTCTGCGTCAGGCGGATGAGTGGGTCCCGGCTCACGCCGCTTACGCGGCTGGCCGGGATGACAGGAATGTTGGGTCAGAAATAGACCAGCGGATTCACCGGTGAGCCCGTGCCGCCTTCCACCGGCAGCGGCGCAAAGGTGATCAGGAACTCATACCGGTGCAGCCGCCGCGCGGTGGCCACGAGTTCTTCGAGATCAAGACATTCGACAATATTGATTCCCATCCAGTTCAGCACTGCGACATGGATCGGGTTGCGCATGCCTTCCCAGCCGGGGCGCGGATTCCAGTCGATGTTGAAATCATGTCCGATGAACGAAGGCAGCCGTTCGTGCATCCAGGGAATCGTATCCGGATAATATCCCGCCACCTGACCCGTCCAGGGGCCAAGCGCCGCGCGCCGCTTCCACCGTCCGGTGTACAGCAGTGGGATATCGCCCGGGCCGATCTTCACGCCCGCTTTCTTTTCCCAGGCTTCCAGATCGGCACGCGTGATTGGCGTGTTGGGATCGATCCATTCGACACCTTTCAGCTGCGGGATATCGTAAAGCACGGCGCGGGTCGTGATTCCGTGCCGCCAGTTCATGATGCCGCCCTTGCTGCAGCCGTGTTCGGCGTCCAGATTCCCCTTCACCGGCACGCCGTTGTACATCATCCCGTTTTCGAAAAAGTGGCACCACGTGTCGATATGGGCGACCGTCTGCCCGTGATAGCTGACCGAATAGTTGTCGGTCGTGCCACCATCGGTGATCTGGTTTGTGGTGCGGTGAAACAGTCCCGCAGCGGCGACATCGGCCGCGACCGTCTGCGGTTCGGCATGCGCCAGCGAGATGACGATGCCATTCTTCACCAGCTTCATCGCGCTCGCGACCTTTTCGGGCGTGATCAGGGCCGTAGTACCCTGGGATTCCTGTCCGACGGGCGCCCATTTGCCCCAGGTTTTGAATTCGCCGCGCCATTTTTCATATTGCGCGCGCAATGCCGGGGTATCGGCCGGAGCCGCGGGCGCGGCCGCCTGCGCGGCAGGCGCAGCGCTACCTTCGGAGCGCCATGCCGTTCCAGCAAAGAGCGCAGTGAGGGCCAAAGCGGTACAGGCGGCGACGGACATCAGGCGTTTGCGCATGTGGAATCCCCCAACTCGTGTGCGGTCGAAGCATAGCAGTTTTCACTGAATTTCGCGGGCGCGTCACCCCTCTCGCGGGCCGAAGATGGCGGTACCCACGCGCACATGGGTCGCGCCAAAACGGATCGCCGTCTCGAAATCATCGCTCATGCCCATGCTCAGGCATTCGAGCCCGGCTTCCTTCGCGAGCTGGTTCAACAATGCGAAATGCAGCGCCGGTTCTTCATTCAGTGGCGGAATGCACATCATCCCGATCACAGGCAAACCGAGCCTATCGCGGCAGTGGCGCGCAAATGCCACCGCTTCCTTTGGCGCAATGCCTGCCTTTTGCGGTTCTTCGCCCGTGTTCACCTGGACGAACAGGCGGACCACCCGCCCGGCTTTTTGCATTTCACGTTTCAGCGCCTCGGCCAGTTTGGACCGGTCCAGCGTGTGGATGACATTGAACAGGGCAATTGCATCATGAACCTTGTTGGTCTGGAGCGGCCCAATCAGATGCAATTCAATGTCAGCATAGCACCGCCGGAGTTCCGGCCATTTCGACTTCGCCTCCTGCACCCGGTTCTCGCCGAAGATGCGGTGCCCCGCGTTCAGGACCGGCAAAATGCATTCGGCCGGATGGGTCTTTGTCACCGCCACCAGTTGGGTGGATTCTGCGGGAGCAATGGCCGCGTGCCGCGCCTCCCCGATCCGCTGAAGAACGGCCTTGAGGTTTTGCGCCGGGTCAGGCGAAACAGAAGCGGTTGCGGAGTCCGGGAATGACATCGGATCGTGATGCGGCAAAACTGGCAAGGCTCGCAAGAGGGCTTCATGCGCGCGCGCCGCTGCCGCCGCTAATTCTGCTGACGGACGAAATCCGGCTGCCCGAACCCGCCGCCGCGGCGCGAAAGCTGCCGCGGGGCTGCGCGATCATTGTGCGGCACCGCAACAGCGCCGCGCGCGAGCGGCTGGCGCGACAACTCATCGCGATTGCGCAGGCGCGCGATCTTCTGCTGCTGATTTCGGAAGATGCAGAACTTGCCATCCGGATTGGCGCGCAAGGTTTGCATCTTCCGGAGAGCCAGGCTGGCCGCGCCTTCCATTGGAAAGCCCTGCGCCCGGATTGGCTGATCACCGCGGCCGCTCATTCTGCGGCCGCAATTGCAGGCGCCGCCCGCGCTGGCGCCGGCGCGGCACTGCTCGCGCCCGTGTTCCCCACGCGCAGCCATCCTGACCGGCAGAGCCTCGGTGTGCCGCGTGCGAGATTGATCGCCGTCCGCGCGTCGATTCCCGTCTATGCCCTCGGCGGCATTAATCCGGCAAACGCGCAGCGGCTGAGCGGCTCCCGCTTTTCCGGTCTCGCCGCCATCGACGCGCTCACCGCGCTTTGTCGGGGTCGGGCTTGACTGACCACCCAGTGCGCCCGCGGGCGCGGGAGAGTCATTGGCGTGCAAGGCACGCCGGCTGGATGGACGCCTCAAGCGCGACGATGACAAGAACCCTACAAAACATACGACAGCCCGAGTTAACCCGCATTCATGCGGATCGCAGGCCTGCCATTGGTGAACAGACCAGCGTTGCGGGCGTAATGATACCATTGCCAACCGCCGGTCAGCTCAATTGCGGGAGTGAGCTGAAACCCGGCTGTGGTCTGATAGCCAGTGATCGTGTAATCGACCGGACCCGTTGCATGGGCCAGCGACGTTTCCCCACCCAGCCGCCAACGGCCCCACTCGGCCACGGCAGAAAGATGTTCGCCGCCCGTACGCGTCCCCTGCGAAACCTCATACGCATCGAGCAGCCAGGCATTGGTTTCGCGCCAGGCGCCGCCAACCGTCAGTTTGATTTCATCCACCATGTAAGCGAACTCCGCGCCGGCGGACCAATCGTAGAGATTCGCGCCTTCGGGCGTGGCGTTACGCTGCGAGCCTTGCGCGTATCCGCCGGTCAGACCAACCGCAACATCGGAGACGTAACCGGTATAGCTGGCGCCAACCTCCCAGATATCGTGCTGCGCGTTCGTATTGTTTTGCGGATTGCCGGTCCACGGCAATGGCGACCGCACCGTCTCCGGCGTAAATGATGCGCCGATCTGAATCCCGAACAGGCGCGGCGATATATAGTTCAGCTTCGCGTAGTTTGACGTGCTCTGGACGGCTGTTACCTGTTTGAAGAACCGGCCGAAATCGCGGTCTGTCACAGGATCGCGAAACAGCGAAATTCGCCGCGCTTCCAGACTGACCATCGGATCGATTTCCGGCCCTGTCAGGGCGAGCGTGTAGGCCGCGCCATCCTGCTCCCCGATTTCCAACCGGCCAAAACCCATTTGCCAGTAGGCATAGAGGCGTTCAACCGTGTCACTGTCGTAGATGTCGCCCGAAAGCCCGTCATGGAGGAGAAGCAAATCGGTTCGCGCGCCGAGGATCATCCCATTGTCGAAGGTGCGCTGCGCGCGAAGCCAGGATCGCAACTCGCCGCCGGCATTGGTCCGGTCATCGCCGCCGGGATCGGCTGGCCCGCCCTGCTGCGAGGCCTAGGAGAGCGCGCCGCCCGCCCGCCCGCCCACCGTCAGATCGAGATTGCCGAACTTCCACGTCGGCGGTTCCGAAGGCAGCAGATTGATCGCGGACTCGCTCTCGGCTGCCC
>JANWHR010000203.1 GCA_025450355.1 Micropepsaceae bacterium | reverse complement strand
CTACGCTTCGACGCGGCACATCTACATGAACGTCCCGCATTCGGCTCATCCGAAACCATCATGGTACGGAGAATCCATCGGCCATTATGAGGGAAACGAGCTGGTGGTCGACACCGTCGGGCTCAACGACCGCACTTTTGTCGACAATTACCGCACGCCCCACACGACGCAGCTGCATGTGATCGAACGCTTCAGCATGATCCATGGCGGCAAGACCCTGCAGGTCCTGGTCCATGTCGAGGACCCTGGCGCATTCAACATGCCGTGGAATGCGAAGCAGACCTGGGTGCGCGTGAATCGCGGGCCGCTGATCGAGGACATCTGCGAGCCCAACAACGATTTCTTCTTCGGCTATGGCGTCGCGCCGCTGCCGCACGAAGACCACCCGTCGTTTTAAGCGCTACTGCAGCAGGCGAACGGATTTGGGATCCGGCGGTTTCGGCAGGCTTTCCAGATAAGCGTGAATGTCGGCCGCCTGCTTGTCGGAGACCAGCGCCGCCTCATAGGGCGGCATGATTGCGCGCGGCGTGCGCAACTGGGCCACAAAGGCAGGGAATGCGATGACCGGCGTCAGCCGCGGGCCTTCACGGCTGCCCTGCCCGACAAAGCCATGGCAGGAATAGCAACCTTTGGCCTGAAACAACTGGCGGCCGGCCTGCGCATCGCCCCGCGGCGCATCCGTTTGCGCGGCCGCGACACCGGCCCACAGCAACCCGGCGGCAACAATTGTCAGTATACGGGTGAACACGATGCTTTCCCTACCGCGGCTGGGACACGACGTCGATCAGCGCCGGCTCGCCGCGTTTGACCACCTCGATCGCGCGCCGGATCGCCGGGCCCAGATCATTCGGATTGTCGATCGGCCCCTGGCCATAGACGCCCATCGCTTTGGCCAAAGTTGCGTAATCCACATTCGGGTTGGCGATATCGGTCCCGATGTGAATCCGCGAGGTGTCACGCGAACGGCGATCGGCCATCCGCAGCGTATGCATGACCTCCATATGATAGGCGCGGTTGTTGTGCACCAGCGCCAGCAGCGGAATCTGGTGATGGGCCGCCGTCCACAGCATGGTGTTCGTCATCATCATTTCGCCGTCGCCGATGATCGCGGCCGTGACGCGCCCGGTACCCTTATTGGCCAGCGCAGCGCCCAGCGCGGCCGGCGCGTTGTAGCCGACGCCCTGGGCGCCCGATCCGCCAATCCATTGATGCGGTTTGTCGATGTCCCAAAGCCGGTGAGGATAATCCGAAAGGAACACCGTTTCGGTCGGCATGGTCCAGTCTTCATCCTTGATCTGGTCCCACAGCTCCATGCAGGTTCGCGCCACCGAAATCGGCGAGGCATCCCAGCCGTAAACCGCATCCGCACGCGCCTGTTCGAGCAGGCGCGGCGCAAAAGCTGCGAGTTTCTGCCCGCGCGCCGCAAGCACGGCCGCGCGTGCCGGCGTCAGTTCGCGGCGCACAGCTTCGATCAGCGACGGCATGGTCGCTTCCGCGTCGCCGGCGATCGGCAGGTCCGCGGGCGCATAGTGCTGAACCTCGCCATAGTTGGATTTCACCAGCAGGCTTTCGGTACCGATGTGAATGATCTTTAGATCGGGGCGGCGGTTCAGTTTGTGATATGGCCGGCCGATCAGGTCCTGCACGTCGTTGGTCAGACCCCACAGCTCCACCGGTTCGAGCGCCAGCAGGACGTCGGCCTGGGCGAGCAACTGCTCCCGCCGGCTGCTGTGATTGTATTTGTGACGGCTCGGGAAATTCATCCGTGCCCGTCCGTCGATTACCGGCGCATGCAACAGTTCAGCCAATTGGATCAGCAATTGCGGCGCCCGTTCCGAACGTCCATAGCGGTTGGCGTAAATG
This sequence comes from Micropepsaceae bacterium, assembly GCA_025450355.1. GTDB lineage: Bacteria > Pseudomonadota > Alphaproteobacteria > Micropepsales > Micropepsaceae > CAIYRG01. The sequence goes on along the minus strand of JANWHR010000203.1, from coordinate 5,296 downwards.
ACGGGGTTTTCCGCCGCGACCAGCAGCTTTGCGGCGTCGCGCACCGCCTCATCGTCGCCCTGCGGATGCACGCGCCTGCCCAACTTTGGAATCCGCAGTGTGGCTTCTTCGGTCTTTTCCAGCGGGTCTTCCTGCACGTCGGTGTCGATCGTGACCAGCACCGGGGCCATCGGCGCCGTGGTCGCCAGATCATAGGCCTGCACCAGCGCTTCCCCGGTGGCCTCAAGCGAGGTGGGCTGCGCATCCCATTTGGTGAAATCCCGCACCAGCGCGTTCTGATCCAGCGCCGCATGATTCCATTCAACATTCGGCCGCCGCGCCGCCGTGTTCTGCATGTTGCCGGAAATCACCAGGATCGGCGCGCGATCGGCATAGGCATTGTAGATCGCCATGCTGGCATGCTGCAGGCCGACGGTTCCATGCACCATGCAGGCCATCGGCTTGCGCGCGATCTTGGCATAGCCATGCGCCATGGCGATGGCGCATTCCTCATGCAGGCAGAGGATGAATTCGGGTGACTTGTTCATCCCATAATTCAGCAGCGATTCCTGCAAACCCCGGAACGTCGCCGCCGGAAGCGAGGCGATATAATCGAGATCGAGCGTCTTGATGACATCGACCATGAAATCGGAGCCGCTGCGCGATTCCGTCAGACGGATGGGCGGTGGCAGGACATTCTCATTGGGCGGTACGGGCGGAACGCTCGGCGCGCGCGCGGGCACCGCTGCTTGCGCCATGGCGCCGCCGGCCGAAGCCAGCGTTGCCGCGGGCGCCGCCGCGACCATGCCGGCCAGAACCTGACGCCGCTTCAACCCCGCTCTGCGACTCATGACACCCTCCCTTCAGGATGTAGGGAATCTGCCACTCGCTCGCGCCAAATCCAAGCGCCTGCCGTTTGGGGCGACGTCAGTTCTGCAGCAGCGGAATGTTTCTCGCGTCCGGTCCCTTCGGGAACGTCGAAATATAGGCGTAGATGTCGGCCGCCTGCTGGTCTGTCAGAACCTTCGCGGTGAACGGCGGCATGACGTTGCGGGGTGTCCGCAGTTGCACGATGAAGGCCGGATAGGCGGGTGGATCGATCAGTTTGGGACCGGCGTTTCCGCCTTCACCCGCATAGCCGTGGCATTCGAAACAGCCAATCGTTTCAAACAGTTTTTTGCCATTGGCCGCGTTTCCGCGCGGCGTGTCCTGCGCGGACGCGGGTGCGGAAACCATGGCCAATCCAAAGAACACGGCGACCGAACAACTCAAGACGCGAGCAAACACGAGACCTCCCAATTCATTCCAGATGCTACGCGGCTCACCCCTCACCCGGCGCGCCAGTGGCCCCCTCGTCTCGCCCTCGGGCGAGCCACTCCCCCGTAAACGGGGGGAGAAGCGCGCAGGCGAGGCAGTCTCCTTACCGCGGTTGCGAAACCACGTCGATCAGGGCGGGTTCGCCGCGTTTCACGACGGCGATGGCACGCTGAATGGCCGGGCCCAGATCGGCCGGATGGTCGATTGGCCCCTGCGCATAGACGCCCATGGATTTCGCCAGATTGGCAAAATCAATGTTCGGGTCATGCATGGTCGTGCCGATCCACGCGCGGTCGATGCCGCGCTGGTTGCGGTTGGCCATGCGCTGAACGTGCATATATTCCTGATGCCAGGCGCGGTTGTTGTGCACGATGTACAGGATCGGAATCCGGTGATGCGCCGCGGTCCACAACACGCCGGGTGACATCATCAGATCGCCATCGCCATTGAGCGCCACCGTGATGCGGCCATGCTCCTTGTTGGCGAGTGCGGCACCCAATGCGGCCGGGGCGTTATAGCCGACGCCGCCACCGACCGATCCGCCCATGGAATGATAATGCTTTTCCATGCTCCACAGCCGATAGGGCCAGTTGGAGAGGAAATTCACTTCTGAAGCCATGGTCCAGTCTTCGTTTTTGATCTGGTTCCAGACCTCGGCAGACGTGCGCGCGGTTGAGATCGGGGTGGCATCCCACGCATAAGCGGCCTGTTCATCCGCGGCGAGGATCAGCTTCGCGCCGGCTGCTTTCAGCTTTTGTCCGCGTGCGGCAGCCACCGATTTTCTCGCCGGCGTCATTTCCTGTTCGATCGCCTGGATCAGCCAGGGCAGCGAATTTTCGGCATCGCCGGCAATTCCCATGTCCGCCTGCTGATAGCGTTCGTACTCGCCCATGTTTGACTTGATGTTCAGGTCGGTGGTGCCGATGACGATGACCTTGGTGCCCGGACGGATTTTCGGTTGTGACGGGCGGCCGATGCGGTCATCAACATTGTTCAGCGTGCCATAGAGATCCATCGGCTCGAGCGCGAGCACGACGTCGGCCTGCCGGATCATGGCCGCGCCGCGCTGACTGTGATTCAGCGGATGCCGGCTCGGCATGTTCATGCGGTTGCGTTCGTCCACGACCGCGGCCTGCAACAGCTCTGCCAATTGGACCAGGCGCTTTGGACCGGCATCGGTGCGCGTGTAGCGTCCGGAAACGATTACGGGATTTTCGGCGGCAACGAGCAATTTTGCCGCTTCCGCAAGCGCGCCCGGATCGGCAACCGGCTGGGTGCGGGCGCGCAACTTGGGAATGAACAGCTTGCGGCCGGGCTCGAGCACTTCTTCCTGCTGATCGGCATCGATCACCACCATGACCGGCCCCATGGGCGACATGGTGGCCAGGTCATAGGCGCGTACCAGACCTTCGGCGAAATCCTGCAGATTGTTCGCCTGATCGTCCCATTTCACGTAATCGCGAACGATGATGCCCTGGTCATGCGCGCTGTGCGCCCATTCCACGCCAGGCCGCCGCTGCGTACCGTTGCCGACATTGCCGGCCATGACGATCGCGGGCGCCTGGTCGCAGAAGCAGTTGTAAATCGCCATCGACGAATGTTGCAGGCCGACCACGCCGTGCACCATCGTGGCCATCGGCTTGCCGGCGATTTTCGCATAGCCATGGGCCATCGCGACCGAAGCTTCTTCGTGAATGCCGGTGATGAACTCGGGCTTCGAGTTCATACCGTAATTGATGATCGATTCCTGCAGTCCACGGAACGTTGAGCCCGGGCAAGAAGCGACGTAATCGACATTCAGCGATTTCAGGCAGTCCACCATGAAATCGCCGCCGATTTTGCCGCTGTTGACCTCGGTGGTCTGGGCCGGCGCTTCATAATCGCCTGCCGTTTGCGGCTTTGCCGGGACCGCGGCTTTGGCTGGAGCCTTGTCGGCTGCAACGGCTTTGGTCGCCGCAAGACTCATCAGCGGACCTGCTGCCGCCGCACCAGCCAGAAATTGACGCCGCTTGATGTCTGGAGTCGTTGACACGGTTCAGCCCCTTGAATGGAGTGCCTCGTTGGCCGAGGCTTGCCGGATAATCAGGGGCAAATTGGTATCATCCGGACGGCCAATCCACAAGGATTCGCCGTACATAGCTCCGGGCAAGCCGCGCGTAAGTGTACGGCCCCGACCGCCATCGACTTAGCCAGGGCGCGCCTTCAGGGCCCCGCCCGCGAATCAGCAAGCGCCGAAGGCGATTGCCGCGCGTGGGATGCCGCCGGCGAGATCGATCACGATTGTCAGGCGTCCGGTTGCGGATTCTGCCGCGACCGCAGCGCCTCTACCTGCGCGGACAACCTCCGGCTGCGCGCCACCGTGGTCCCGCTATTGCGCAGCGCTTCGGTCAGCCGAAGCAGCGCTTCGGGCTGCGCCGTGAACGCACGTTCCCAGCAATCCTTCGAATCCGCCCGGCCGCGATTCGAGGTCCCCGGCACCCGCCGCGCCCCGCTCCACAGCTCCACGGCGACCGGGACATCGGCGCACACATATTGCGCGGCATGAGCCACGGAGAGTGCGTCGCCATCGCCGCGCGCGGACAGATCATAGGGCCAGCGGAAGCGGCCGGAGTGATCGATAAAGTAAATCCGGTATTGGGCCATGCTGCCCTCCTCGCGTTCAAAACACTACGCGCGATGGACGCAACGGTTGCACGGAATTTTATCGAATCGGGGGCGCATACATCAGCCCCTCCTGGGTCCATGATTTGCTTAGGCCGCGCTCCAGCCTGGCCTTGCTGCCATCTCCCAGATTGCGCGCAAAAATCTCGCCATAATTTCCCGCCACGCCCACGGCTGCTGATGCCCAACCCTTTGCGAGGATCGGATTGGCCGCCGCCGGCGCGGTGAAAAAGGCCCTTCCATCGGGGTCTTCGCGAGACCGCATGGCGGCCAGATTCGCCGAGGTGATGCCCAGCTCTTCGGCATCGATCAAGGCAAAAATGGCCCAGCGCACGGCAGCAAAAAATTCATCGTCGCCATTGCGCAACAGGGGCGCCAGAGGCTCCTTTGAGATTTGCTGGGGCAGGATTCGATAATCTTCCGGCCGCGCCGCGCGCCCAATCAGCGCCTCGGCCAGTTCTGAGGCGTCCGCGGTCATCGCATCGCATTGCCCGGCAAAAAGGGCGGCTTCCGAATTCGCGCGGCGATCCTTGATGACGGCCTGCAGCGTGAGATTGTGTTCGCGAAAATAGCTCCTGACGCCACCAAGAAACGCCGCATCGGTGGAGACGCAGACCGGGCGGCCCGACAATTCCTCAGGCCTGCTGATGTTAAGCTTCTTCGGAACAAGAAATGCCTGCCCGTCATACAACACGATCGGCCCGAACCGGACCCTGTCCTGCAGCTCGCGGCCCGACGTCCAGGTAAGCCCGCGCAGCACGACATCGATCTCAGGTTCGCGCAGGAATGTCTGAAGCGTATCGATGGGATGAAACACAACCTTGCCGGATGTGCCGAAGATTGCGGCGCCAATCGCCTTGCAGATATCGACGTCAAAGCCGCGCCATTGGCCATCCGCGCCCAATTGCGAAAATCCGGGAACATCCCGACCGACGCCACAGGTCAGGTAGCCTTTGTGCCGGATGGAATCCAGGCGTTCCCCCGCCATCGCGGAGCTACCCATTGCGGCGGCGGCGAGAAGCGCAACAATCAGTGATCGGACCACCATTCCCGATTTCAGACCCTTTCATGCGGCGGGAGATGATAGAACAGTTTGCATCGATTGTGGGGCTTCGCAGGATTGCCAGCGGCAGGCGGAATGAATTGAGGACCACCGGCCGGCGTGAGTTTCTGGCCCAGGCAGCCGCGGCTGCGGCCGTGTCGCCGTTCCGGACCGCGATCGCCGCGCCCGCGAAGAAGGCTGAAACCATTCTCGTGGTTGGCGCCGGACTGGCCGGGCTTGTCACCGCGTTCCGGCTACAGGAGGCCGGCAAACGCGTGATTCTGATCGAAGCGCGGG
>JANWHR010000202.1 GCA_025450355.1 Micropepsaceae bacterium | reverse complement strand
GTGCGCTACATAAACTTGCGCCGTTTAAACGCGTTTACATCTGAAGTCGCGAGATCGAACCATTCCCCGTTCTTTCTCTTGCTCCCGAACCGCGCGTGCCAATATGCCTCAATGCCGACGGGATCGTCGGTACGGATCACGTGTACCGTATCGGCTCTTTCAGGCAATTGAAGAGCAAGTTCGCGTTCTCGTCTCCGTACGGCGTTGGTCCGCCCAATCTTAAAATAGTGGCCCGAACGAATGAGGTAAACGAAGCCAGAATCCACCTCTGTGCTTTCTTGCCTTTCTCTTCGGTGCGGCGATTCCACAGCGTCGCACATCCGGACGATATCTTCGTAGCCGGGCCGCTGGCTACAGTATTCGCGCAGCCGTCCTGCGCGCTTCTGTTTTGAGCCGAGGCGAGCAAACGCACCGTGGCTCGGAAAGGACTTGTCCCCACGTGCCCTCATCCGCAATTCGGCTTCAACTGGAAGTCTGCCGAGTTCGCGCGCAAAGCTGGCGTATGACTCCAGGAGGAATTCAGCAGGAAGGGCAGACTGAAGCTCGTTTTTCTCGAATCCGGCCTCATTGAGGGCGTCCCCCCATCGCGCCCAATATCTCCCAAGCCAGTCCGCTTCTTTTATGCCGGTCTCGCGATAGAACCGCTGTCGCCCGAGCGGTCTGCCGCCATTTTCGTTTGCTGTCCGCTGAATTTCATTGACGATATCTAACCTATCCATCCCCCGAACCGTTCCTCAGCGCCTTGTACGCGAGCTTACCACGGTGGTCGCGGTGAGGCATCTTGCCCTGCGCCGGCCGCAGGAGCCGCGGATTTTATGCCGGCTGCTTGGGCACGATTTGCGCCGAAGCGCACGTTTCGTACCTCGTGAAGAGTCCCCTTTCGTTGCCGCAGCGCGCGGTGGGATGGGCCCGCTTGCGGGCAGGATATTTTGCGCTAGCGGACGCGAGCGCCCCCGGATAGCGATTCGCGCTTCCGGGGCTTCGACAGGCGGATTTTGGGCCGTTCGCGTTACGCGGCGGCGGCTTTTTTGCGGTTGGCGTCGAGGCGGGCATCCACCAGTGCGACGATCTTGTCGATCACGGGGTGATGTAGGCCCTTCTGCTTCGCGATCAGTTGCACCAGTTTGTCGGCGCGTTCGATGTTCGGGGCGCCGTTGTTGAGCGCACGCGCCGCCGATGCGGGCCGCGTCAGGCTCTGCGCCGCGGCGGCATATTTCTCGAATGGCACCAGATCATCCGGCGCAGCGCCCAGCTTCACACAAAGGTCGTTGACGAAATTGTACACCGACGCCGAGGTCGCGGGATCGCTGTGCACCGCTTCCTGCGCCGTGCGCATTCCATCCGGCGTGATGCAGCGGTAATTGCCGGTCAGCAGCATCGCCCATTTCGCGAGCGGCACGAAAATCGAGTTGTGCACGCGCAGTTTCACCGGCAGCTCGATCTTGCCTTCGGGTGCGTTGTAGCGTGCTCCGTCCACGTCCTTTTCGAGCGCATGCAGGATGGCCGTGTCACGGTCATCGCCAAAGCGCGCCACCTTGAAGTTGGTCGGGAGTGTGACCATCAGCACATTCACTTTTTCATCCGGCGGGCGGATCGCCTGTGGGTCGGGGCTGCACAGGGTGATCTTCGGCGGATCGAAACTGTCCCACACCGAGGCATCGGTGTAGGCGGGCTTCAGTGCATTCGCGTCCAGACCGGCAATGCGCTTCAGATAGGGCAGGGGCGGCATGTTCATGATCGACATACAAGGAACGCGGGACTTCGCCACGGCGTCCAGCAGTTCGCGAACGCCCGGCGAGCGGTATTGCGGCTCCTGCATTGCAAGGCCGATGAGGTCGTAATCGGAGGGATTGACTCCGTTCGTGCCGCCGGCCGTCACCTTGCCCGCCAATTCGCGCGAATCCAGTTCGACTGGTGTGGAACGCCCACGGATCGGCAGGCGGACGCGGAAACCTTCCGAATTGATCAGATCGGCTTCCTGCGGCAGGCAGACAAGGTGAATCGAATGACCGCCAAAGAGCAGCTTCGATGCAAGCAGCGAGCCGTAAGACGCGCCCAGAATCAGAATTTTATAGGCCATGAATCCCTCGGGTGAAGTTGTGCGGAAGACCGATGTGGTGGAATTAAGTCCCTCCCCGGTAAATGGGGGCGGAGGAGACGGATTTGCAGGCGCGTTCGCAGGCCTTAAGGGCGATGGCGTTCAGTCCCGAGCCGCCATGCGTCAGATGCTCCGCCATTTTTGCCCGCATGCGCGGTTCCCAGTACCTTCGGATGTGATCGGCGGTTCCCGCAACCGCCTGGTCTTCCGGCTGGATACGGAAGAAATTGGAAATATCATTCGCCATGCGGACGAGGGTGTCGGTTGTAGAAGAACTCATTCGGCAGCCACCGTCTCGATGCGCTGAATCCTGTGCAGGTGGTCGAGGCGTTCCTGCCACGAGGACTCATGGTTGGTCAGTCGCACTTCCACGGCGGTCACCTTGTACTCGGGGCAACCGGTGGCCCAGTCGGTATAATCCGTGGTCACCACATTGGCGCCCGATTCCGGATGGTGGAAAGTCGTATAGACCACGCCCGGTTGCACCCGTTCGGTGATGTGCGCGCGCATACTGGTTTCGCCGGAGCGGCTGACCAGCGCCACGCGGTCGCCTTCGCGGATGCCGCGGTTTTCCGCGTCATGCGGATGGATTTCCAGCACGTCCTCGTCGTGCCAGACGATGTTTGGAGTGCGCCGGGTCTGCGCGCCGACATTGTACTGGGACAGGATACGTCCGGTGGTGAGCAGCAGCGGGAATCTCGGCCCGGTGCGTTCGTCCGTCGGCACATATTCGGTAAGCACGAATCTGCCCTTGCCGCGCACGAAACTTCCGATGTGCATCACCGGCGTTCCTTCCGGCGCCTTTTCGTTGCAGGGCCATTGCACGCTGCCCAGCTCATCGAGTTTCGCAAAGCTCACGCCGGCAAAGGTGGGCGTCACGCGCGCGATCTCGTCCATGACCTCGGACGCGTGGTTGTAATGCATCGGATAGCCGAACAGGGTCGACAGTTTGCAGATCACGTCCAGTTCGGTCATGCCGGCCATCGGCGGAATGGCTTTCCGTACCCGGCCAAGGCGCCGTTCGGCATTGGTGAAGGTGCCGTCCTTTTCCAGGAACGAGGCGCCCGGCAGGAAGACATGCGCATAAGCCGCGGTCTCGTTCAGGAAAAGGTCGTGGACAACAATGCATTCCATCGCCTCGAGTCCGGCGGCCACGTGCTGCGTATTGGGATCGGACTGAACGATGTCTTCGCCCTGAACGTAGAGACCCTTGAATGTGCCATCGACAGCCGCGTCAAACATATTGGGGATGCGCAGGCCCGGCTCCGGGTCCAGCGGGACACCCCAGGCGCTCTCAAACAGCGCGCGCGTGGCGTCTTCCGACACGTGGCGGTAGCCGGAAAATTCGTGCGGGAATGAGCCCATGTCGCATGAGCCCTGCACATTGTTCTGCCCCCGGAGCGGATTTACCCCCACACCATTGCGGCCGAAATTGCCGGTGGCCATGGCGAGATTCGCCATCGCGATCACCATGGTCGAGCCCTGACTGTGTTCCGTCACGCCGAGGCCGTAGTAAATCGCAGAGTTGGGACCCTTCGCGTAGAGCCGCGCCGCCGCGCGAAGTTCTGGGGCCGGAACGCCCGAGATTTTTTCCACATGCTCCGGCGAATTCTCCTCCCGGCTCACGAATTGCGCCCAGGCCTCGAACTCCGTCGGATCACAGCGTTCGGAGATGAATTTTGTATTGACCAGCCCTTCCGTCACGACGACATGCGCGAGCGCATTGGCCACCGCAACATTGGAGCCCGGCAGCAGCTGCAGATGATGCATCGCGGCGACATGCGGCGTGCGTACGAGGTCGATTTGCCGCGGATCGATCACGATCAGTTTTGCGCCTTCCCGGATGCGCCGCTTCATGCGTGAGGCAAACACCGGATGCGCGTCGGTCGGGTTGGCGCCGATCACCATGATGAGGTCGGCTTCGTTGACCGAATCGAAATCCTGCGTACCGGCCGATGTGCCAAGGGTTGTCTTCAGCCCGTAGCCGGTTGGCGAATGGCAAACCCGCGCGCAGGTATCCACATTGTTGTTGTGGAACGCGGCGCGGATCATCTTCTGGACGAGATAGGTCTCTTCATTGGTGCAGCGGGAGCTGGTGATTCCGCCGATCGCGCCACGGCCATATTTCGCCTGAATGCGCTTGAACTCCGACGCGACATGATCGAGCGCCTCGTCCCACGTCACTTCACGCCACGCTTCCTTCGGAGAGGAGCGCAGCATCGGCTTTGTGATGCGCTCCTTGTGTGTGGCGTAACCCCAGGCAAAGCGGCCCTTGACGCAGGAATGACCGTGATTGGCCTTGCCATCCTTGTAGGGCGTCATGCGGACGACGCTGTTGCCCTGCAGTTCCGCTTCAAACGAACAGCCGACACCGCAATAGGCGCAGGTGGTAATCACGGAACGCTGCGGCTGACCGTGCTGGACGATTGTTTTTTCGATCAGCGACGCGGTCGGGCAGGCTTGCACGCAAGCGCCGCAGGAGACGCATTCCGAATCGAGAAAATCCTCATTCATGCCGGCGGAAACGACCGAGGCGAAGCCACGGCCGTCGATGGTCAGCGCAAAGGTGCCCTGCACCTCTTCGCAGGCCCGCACGCAGCGCGAGCAGACGATGCATCTGGCGGGATCAAAGGTGAAATAGGGATTGGATTCGTCCTTGACCGCGTCGAGGTGATTCTCGCCGTCATAGCCATAGCGCACATCGCGCAACCCGACCGCGCCCGCCATGTCCTGCAATTCGCAATCGCCATTGGCCGAACAGGTGAGGCAATCGAGCGGATGATCGCTGATATAGAGCTCCATCACTCCGCGGCGCAGTCTGGCCAGGCGGTCCGTCTGGGTGGACACGCGCATGCCGCTTTCGGCCGGCGTGGTGCAGGAAGCCGGCGTGCCGTTCCGCCCGGCAATCTCGACCAGACACAGCCGGCAGGAGCCGAACGGTTCCAGCGAATCGGTCGCGCAAAGTTTCGGCACCTGGATTCCGGCAAGCGATGCCGCGTGCATGATGGATGTGCCGGCGGGAACGGTGACGGACTGCCCGTCGATTTCGAGCGTCACCTGTTTTTCGCTTTTGCGCTCGGGCGTGCCGCGATCGATCACCTCAAATCCATTTCCGGTATGCAAAGACATGGCTGGCCTCATCTGGGCGTCATTCGGCCGCGGCGCGATGTGCCGCACCACGGTCGAAATCTTCGGGAAAGTGTTCCATTGCGCTGACCACCGGCATCGGTGTCAACCCGCCGAGTGCGCAAAGCGAACCGTCGCGCATGGTCTCACAGAGATCGTGCACGAGTTCGATATTTTGCACCACGCGCTCGCCGCGCATGATCTTGTCCATGGTCTCCGCGCCACGACGTGCACCGATCCGGCAGGGCGTGCATTTGCCACAGGATTCGATGGCGCAGAAATGGAAGGCAAAGCGCGCCTGTTTGGCCAGATCAACGGTGTCGTCAAACACGACGATTCCGCCATGGCCAATCATGCCGCCTTTTGCGGCGAATGCTTCGTAATCCAGCGGCACATCGAACAGGCTGGTGGGCCAGTAGGCGCCAAGCGGTCCCCCCACTTGTACCGCGCGAACAGGGCGTCCCGACCAGGTGCCGCCGCCAAATCCTTCAATGATTTCACGCAAGGTGAGGCCAAAGGCGCGTTCAACCAGTCCGCCGCGTTTGATATTGCCGGCCAACTGAAGCGGCATGGTGCCGCGCGACCGGCCCATGCCGAAATCGCGGTAGAATCCGCCGCCTTTGGCCAGGATCACCGGTACGGTGGCGAGCGAAATCGCATTGTTCACCACCGTCGGTTTGGCAAACAGACCGCTGATCGCCGGCAGAGGCGGCTTGAAACGGATTTGTCCGCGTTTTCCTTCCAGGCTCTCCAGCAGGGACGTTTCTTCACCGCAGATGTAGGCGCCGGCGCCGAGCCGTGCTTCGAGATCAAAATCGCGGCTGCTGCCGAGAATGCCGCGGCCCAGCAGGTTCTTCTCGCGCGCAACGGCGATCGCGCGGTTGAACTGCGCAAAGGCGTGGGGATATTCCGAACGGATATAGACATACCCCTTGCTGGCGCCCGTGGCGATGCCAGCAATCGCCATGCCTTCGATCAGCGCGAACGGATCACCTTCCATCAGCATGCGGTCGGAGAACGTGCCGCTGTCGCCTTCATCGGCGTTGCAGACGATGTATTTCTGCGGCGCTTCGGTCTGCAGAACCGTCCGCCATTTGATGCCGGTCGGGAATCCGGCGCCGCCACGGCCGCGCAAACCGGAATCAATCACTTCCTTCACGATATCCGCGGGCGTCATGTCGAGCGCGCGCCGCAAGCCCTTTAGCCCTCCGTGGACGGAATATTCATCGAGCGACAGCGGATCGGTAATGCCACAACGCTCGAACGTCAGCCTCTGCTGATTTGCGAGATACGGAATGGCATCGACGCGGCCCAGTTTTCGCGGGTGGGCGCCGGCAGCTCCGGCGGCAAGGATCGTCGTCACGTCGGCCGCGGCGACCGGCCCGTAACCGATGCGGCCATCCGGTGTCTCGATTTCCAGCAGCGGTTCCAGCCAGAGCAGGCCGCGTGAGCCATTGCGCACGAGCACAGCATCCATGCCGCGGCTTTCTATTTCTGCCTGCACCGCCGTGGCAACCGCGTTCGCGCCCATCGAGAGCGCAGCCGCATCGGAAGGAACAAAAATACGCAACGTCATGCCTGTTCTCCGACAGCGGCGAGTATTTTTTCTTCACTGGCGCGCCCCAGCAGTTCGCCATCCACCATGGCCGAAGGCGAGAGCGCGCAATTGCCAAGGCAATAAACCTCCTCCAAGGTGACGCGCCGGTCATGTGTGGTTTCGCTCAAATGAATGCCAAGCGCGCGTTCGAGACGGCCGACCAGATCCTCGCAGCCCATGCTCTGGCAGGCTTCCGCGCGGCAGACCTTGATCACATGCCGTCCGGCCGGCTCGCGCCGGTAATCATGGTAAAAGCTGACGACGCCGTGGACTTCGGCGCGGGTCAGATTGAGAATCTCGGCGACCAGCCGGACGGCGGGATCGCCGAGATGACCGAAGCGTTCCTGCAAGGCGTTCAGAATCGGCAGCAATGGCCCTTCCAGCCCTTTGTACTGCTCGATGATTCCGCGCGCGGATTCCGGATCCCAATCGTCGTGAAAATGGGGACTGTGTTTTTTTAGCACTTCATGCTCCGAGAAATGGCGGTTCTACCGCCCGCGGGCGGTTCTGGCCATGGTGGCAAGTGCCCCGCCCAAAGCTTCGGCAAATTATGCCGGAGCGATAGCTACTTAACAATGGAATTGAAAGGATCATTGAAGGTCAGGAAGGAATCTTTGCGGGCGAGCGCAATCAGCGTCAAGTTGGTGGCGCGGGCGATTTCGACAGCCAGTTCGGTGGGCGCGGAAACCGTCACCAGGGCGGGTATACGCGCGAGAACTGCCTTTTGCACCAGTTCATAGCTGCAGCGGCTGGTGAGTAAGGCAAAACCGGCGGCGGCATCAGCGTGCACCCGCGCCAGATGGCCGATCAATTTGTCGAAAGCGTTGTGCCGGCCGACATCCTCGCGAACGGCTGAAACATCGCCATTGCTCCGGCAGAAGGCCGCGGCATGGACGGCGCCGGTTGCGGAATTCAGCGTCTGGTGTGATGTCAACGTATTCAGTGCAGCGAACACTGCATCGCGACTGAAGTGCGGCGCAGCCGACAGCGGCGTCAGCCGGGGCAGTGCCTCTTCGATGGTGCTGATGCCGCAGAGACCGCAACCGGCCTGCCCCGGAAGATTGCGCCGGCGCTCGGCGACACGCGCCGAGTGTTCCCGTTCCAGCCGCAGATCAATACCAATTCCGCGTTCGCCGTAACGGATGTCGACACGGGCCACCTCGGCGGGCGCGCTGATGATGCGTTCCGACAGGGCAAATCCGGTGGCGAAATCTTCCAGATCGGCCGGTGTGACCATCATCACAGCATAGGGCTCGCCGTCGAATTCGACCGCCGCCGCGACTTCATTTGCAAGTTCGCGCGTCTGTCTTGTCTGCGCGCCGGCAGAGCTTACGCGTGTTACGGCGTGCTCGTGCGATGGCAACACGTTTGCCTGCGGCTCGATCTGCAATGCCGGTTCAGGCAATGGCGCACACTCCACCGGCAATTAGGCTTTCCGCCTGTGCGAGGTCTTCCGGGCTGTTGATGTTGAAGAACGGATCGGTCCGGTCTACGCCGAACTCCACCCGCACATTGGGGAAGCTGTCGATCAGATCATCCACTTTGCGCAATCCGCGTTTGACGAGAACATCGCCGGAATCGAGTGGCAGACCGGCCCGCCATGCAGCAATCACCGGATGGTGGCGGGAGGCGCTGGCCGCAACCGCGACGGGCGCGTTCTGCGCTTCCGCGGCCGTGACAAGCCGGTTGACCAGATCGGGCGGCAGAAACGGACAATCGCAGGGGACGCTGATGATCCATTCCGTATCCGGACGGTATCGTCTGGTCCATTCGACGCCGCCGAGAATCCCGGCAAGCGGACCGGGTTGGCCATCGGCCCGATCCGCCACCACTTTGCAGCCAAAACCTGCGAAGCGTGAAGTATCGCCAGTGGCGTTGATCAACAACTCCTCCACCTGTGGCGCGATTCGGCCGATGACATGCTGCACCAGCGGTTTTCCCGCGAGCATCAACATCGGTTTGTCCGCGCCGTTCATGCGTCGGGCCCGTCCTCCTGCCAGGACAATCCCTATGGTGCGCTGCTTCGTCAGAACAGTCCCACGATTTTCCCGTCCGGCCCCACGTCGATCGCCTCCGCCGACGGGACCTTGGGCAGGCCCGGCATGGTCATGATTTCACCGCAGATTGCCACCACGAATTCCGCGCCTGCCGACAGACGTACCTCGCGCACATTGACCACATGGTCCGCGGGCGCTCCCTTGATATCGGGATTGGTCGTGAAGCTGTACTGGGTTTTGGCGACGCAGATCGGAAACCGGCCGTAGCCCATCGCCTCGAATGAAGCGAGCTGGTCGCGTACGCTCTTGTCCGCCGAAATATCCTTCGCGCGATAAATTTCGCGGGCGATGGTGCGGATTTTTTCGTACAGCGGCAGGTCGTCGGGATAGAGAAATTTGACTTTGCTCTTGCCCGATTCGCAGGCACGCACCACCGCACGCGCGACATTGGCCGCGCCCTCACCCCCCAGCGCCCAATGATCGGCGAGATGGCATTCGACGCCGAGTTTTTCGCAGGTGCTGGTGACCAGCGCATTCTCCGCGTATGTGTCCGACGAAAAGCGGTTGATGGAGATGATCGGAACAAGCCCGAGTTTTCGGACATTTTCGACATGCCGGACCAGATTCGACATGCCCGATTCCAGCGCGGCCAGGTTTTCCTTTTTCAGATCCTCCTTCTTGACGCCGCCGTGCATCTTCAGGGCACGGATGGTCGCCACAACCACAGCGCAGGACGGCTCGATCCCCGCCTTGCGGCACTTGATGTCGATGAATTTCTCACCACCGAGATCGGCGCCAAATCCCGCTTCCGTGACCACATAATCCGCGAGCTTGAGCGCGGTGGTGGTGGCCAGCACGGAGTTGCAGCCATGCGCGATGTTCGCGAATGGTCCGCCGTGAATGAAGGCGGGAGTGCCCTCCAGCGTCTGCACCAGATTGGGCGCGATCGCATCCTTGAGCAGCGCGGCCATGGCGCCGTGCGCCTTGAGATCGCGCGCGCGCACCGGTTTGCGGTCGCGAGTGTAGCCGATGACGATATTGGCCAGGCGATTCTTCAGATCGTCGAGATTTCTCGAAAGGCAGAAGATCGCCATCACTTCCGAGGCGACGGTGATGTCGAACCCATCCTCGCGCGGGAAACCATTGGCCACGCCGCCGAGCGAGTTCACGATCTGGCGCAGCGCGCGGTCGTTCATGTCCATGACGCGGCGCCAGACGACGCGCCGCTGGTCGAGGCCCAGCGGGTTGCCCCAATAAATGTGATTGTCGATCAGCGCCGAGAGCAGATTGTGCGCCGTCGTGATGGCGTGCAGGTCGCCGGTGAAATGCAGATTGATGTCCTCCATCGGCACCACCTGCGCATAACCGCCGCCCGCCGCGCCGCCCTTCATCCCGAACGATGGGCCGAGCGACGGTTCGCGGATGCACAGCATCGCCTTTTTGCCGATGTGATTGAGCCCGTCCGTCAGCCCGACGGTCGTTGTCGTTTTGCCTTCGCCGGCGGGCGTCGGAGTAATCGCGGTGACCAGCACAAGCTTGCCGTTTGGCCGGTCCTGAAGCGACTTGATGTAATCCAGCGAGACTTTCGCCTTGTAGCGGCCGTAGGATTCGAGGCTTTCCGCGGGAATGCCGAGGCGTTCGCGGGCAAGATCGAGTATCGGGCGCAGCTTCGCGGCCTGCGCGATTTCAATATCGGATTTTGGATTCTGGTGTTGCGAGGCAGACATATAAACTCCTTGCGCCTGAATG
>JANWHR010000201.1 GCA_025450355.1 Micropepsaceae bacterium | reverse complement strand
GATGTGAAGTTAATCGTTCACGGCGACTCTCTTTTGCGTAGCGAGGAATCCAAACCCGAGTCGCCGGGCTGGAGTGCGACGGCTTCTACGGCTTAAGGATGGCCTGAAGGAATGCGCGGAGCTTTGGGCTCACGCCGACGGCGAAGCCTGCGACCAGCGCGGCGAGCAGGCCGCCGCCAGAATTGGCGGCGGCAATGTCACGGATTTTCCGGCCCAGTTCGCTGCCGGCTTCGGCGGCAGTCTCACATTCCTCGAGCGAGGGAATGCCAGCCGTCCGGCGGCGGCGCCGGCGTGGCCGCAACGCGAGCCGTACAATTCCCATCAGCAGGATTGCCGCCGCAATCACAACCACGGCGGTGACGGCGGCGGCAACCGCTGGTGCGAGCACGTTCAGGAAGGCGAGATAGATGGCATAGGAGAAAAACGCGAGCGCAATCCAGCCCGCGACTACTCCGATCAGCGCCAACGCGACCGCGACTGCGATCCGGGCAATAAAACGGTTGAGCACGCGCTGTTACCTGCGGCCGCCGCCGAGTATCAGGCCAAACAGCAGTCCTGCGGCGAACACGGCGATGGCCGTTCCGACCGGGCGGTCTTCCAGTTCGTCCATGACCGATTGGGCCGTGGTTTTGGCATCCGACCAGCGGCGCTCGGCCTGTTCACGGATGCGATCCGCCGCTTCTGCCCCGCGGGTCTTTGCGCTGTCCTTGAGAATGTCGGCAATCCTGGTGAAATCCTCGCGCAGATTGCGCAATTCGGATCTGAGCTGGTCCACGTCCGATGCCGAATTCATCCCGCTTCCCATGTCGCTCATGATTTCCCCTTGGCTGAAGCTTTAGGGCTGGGATTTGGCGTTAGTTGCCGGCTTGCGTCAATAAGGGCATGGGCAGGCGTGGCTTACGACTCGCCGCAATTTTCGCCAAATGCGGCGAGTCCCTCTTCAAGGTAATCGCCGAGCAAGGGCAGCCCGAGGAGATATTCTGCCACGCGGCGGCCATGTTCTGAACGCGCCTCACGCAAGGCATCCGGCCATTCGGACAATTCGTAGGTGCCCCGGCCGATCCAGGCGAGCGCAATCAGATTGACCTGTTCGTCCTCATCAAGGGCCCGGATGAATTCCACCAGTTCGAGTCTCGTGGCGTCCTCGCCGACCGGCAAATCCTCCAGAACGTCAGCCATTCCGTCATCGGTCGCATTGGATCCCGAGTCGGGATCGCTGATGCCCTCTTTCGCGTCGAACTGCCGCGCTTTGGCGATGATACGGCAGACCTTGTCCACATTGATGCCGAGTTCCACGCCTGGTGGAAGATCGGGTTCGGGCGAAACGATCTGGTTCATGCTTCCTCACGCCGGGGTGAACGGCGCCGCCTTCGCTGCTTTGGAGTTTACGCTTCGGATGGGTTTTCGTTCATGGCCGGGAGGCCTTTGCTTCGACAACCCGCATCACGCGCAGGATATTGCCGCCCCAGATTTTCGCCAGATCCTGCTCGCTGTAGCCGGCGGCGAGGAGACGCCTGGTGATCTCGGGAATTCCGGCCACATCCTCCATGCCGGTCACGCCACCGCCACCGTCCCAATCGAGACCAATGCCGACATGGTCCACGCCGACAAGCCGGATCGCATGCAGGATATGCGCCATCAGATCGTCAACAGAAGCTCGCGGGATGGGATATTGAGACTCGATTGCGTGGCGTTCGGCCATATAGCTCTTCAGTTTTTCGCCGCCCAGTCCCTGAAACGGACCGTATCTGCGGTTCAGCGCACGCATGGCCTGTTCCCGCGCCAGGTTGGGCGGCGTATCGATCAGGTAATCGCTGTAGGAATTGATCTGGATGACGCCGCCGGCGGCGGCGAGCTTCTCCATCCGTGCATCATCGATGTTGCGCGGGTGGTTGAATACGGCGCGGGCGCTGGAATGGGACAACACGATGGGGGTGGTTGAGAGCGCCAGCATCTGGTCGAATGTCTCATCGGAAGCGTGCGACGCATCGAGAATGATGCCAAGGCGGTTCGCTTCCGCGACCAGTTGCTTCCCCAATGGTGAGAGTCCGTGCCATTCAGGGCCTTTCGGGTCGGTTGCGGAATCCGCGAGATCGTTGTTGGTGAAATGCACGGGGCCAACCATCCGCACCCCAAGATCGTAAAAGCGTTTGAGCAACGAAATGTCCTTGCCCAGCGGGTAGCTGTTTTCCATGCTCTGAAAGACGACGCGCTTGCCCGATTTGACAATGCGTTCGGCGTCGTCGGCGCGGAAGGCGAGTTCGAATACATCGTGGTGACGGGCGACCATGTCGCGAATTTCCGCTTCGCGCTTCAGCGCCGCATTCAGTGCCAAGGCAAATCCCTCGGGCGTGCGCGGTCCCTGGGGGATGAAGATGGCGAAAAAACCGCCGTCCAGCCCCCCTTTCACCATGCGCGGATAATCGACCTCGGACATGTCCGACTGAACGCTGTGTTCGTCCATCATGTCCCATCCCGGCCGCGCGAAGTTCATCGGCGTGTCCAAATGGGTATCCAGCGTCAAAATCCGCTGATGGATCGCGCCCGCATCGGCGGCATGCGCCGCAGGTGCACCTGCAAGACAGGCCGCGAGCAGAAGAGGAATATGCCTGAACCCAAACATGATTCTGCCTTAAGTTTATTGGCGCGGAAGATTAGCCCCTTTGCAGTGGAAGCGTCATTCGCATAAGTAGCTGCGGCCGGATTTTCGGGTGATGGCATGGCGCGCAAGCGGGCGCTGGTGACAGGCGGAGCAACTGGCATTGGCCGGGCGGCGGTGCTGCATCTTGCCCGTGCGGGATTTGACGTTGCGTTGAATTACCGCGCCAGCGTGGATGCGGCGCGTGCGACCGCGGTGGAGGCCGAACAAAGCGGAGCAAGAGTCCTGCTTGTTCGCGCCGATGTCGCCGAGGACGCGCAGATCAAGGCGATGATGCGCGAAGTGGATGCTGCATTCGGCGCGCTCGATGCGCTGGTCAACAACGCCGGGACCACGATTTCGACGCCTGCAAAAGATCTGGACGGTGTGTCGGTCGATGACTGGGATCGGGTGTTTGCCGTGAACGTGCGGGGACTGTTTCTGGTCACGCGCGCCGCCGTGCCGCTGCTCAAGCGCGGCGACGCACCATCAATTGTGAATACCGCCAGCATTGTGGGTCTGCGCCCGGGCCCGCAGCCGCTGCCCTATGCCGCGAGCAAAGCGGCCGTTGTTTCGCTCACCAAACAGCTGGCGGGCGCTTTGGGGCCGGCGATCCGTGTCAATGCGGTGGCGCCAGGCTGGATCGAGGGCGAATGGATGGAGCGCATGCTGAGCGACAATTATCAGCGCCTGATGGAGCGCCGGGGCAAAGCCACGCCACTCGGACGCTGCGCCACATTCGATGACGTCGCGGAGGTCATTCTGTCGCTCATCCAGTCCAATCGCTTGGTCAACGGCGAGATCGTGGTTGTGGACGGCGGATACGCGAGCACCACCTGATGTTTCCGGGAGTGACACCCTTTCCACCGGAATTTGCCGCGCGCTACCGTGCCAATGGCTATTGGGAAGACCGTTCCATCGCCTCGGCGTGGGAGGAAATGTGCCGGCGCCATGCGCCGCGTGTCGCCGTCATCGATGGCGATGACCGGGTCACCTATGAGGCGCTGAACCGCACCGCGACGAATCTGGCGCTCAACCTGCTCGACCTTGGGATTTCGCCACGGGACCGGCTGGTGCTGCAACTGCCGAACCGGATTCAATTCGTGTGCCTCTACCTCGCGCTGCAGAAGATCGGTGCGATTCCCGTCATGGCTTTGCCGGCGCACCGGCACCACGAAATCAGTCAATTCCTGCGCCAGGCAGAGGCGGTTGGTTATGTCACGGCAGACCGGGCGCGCGATTTCGATTTCCGGGCGCTCGCGCGCCGGCTGAAATCCGAACAGCCGCAATTGCGGCGCGCGATCTTCCTCGGCTCCGATGTGGCGGAATTCGCCTCACTGGATGAGCTGATCGCGCGCCCCGCGCGTCGCGATCCGGGCGAACTGGCAAAAATCGCAATCGATCCCTGTGATCCGGCGCTGTTTCTCCTGTCCGGCGGCACGACGGGCGTTCCAAAGCTGATCCCGCGCACGCACAATGATTATGTTTACAATTCGAAAATGGCGGGTTCCGTTACGGGGATCGAAACCGCCAGCGTGTTGCTGGATGTCCTGCCGATTTCGCACAATCTTCCGCTCGCCTGTCCGGGGCTTCAGGGCTTCATCTTCCGGGGTGGGACGGTTGTTCTGTCCACGGACCTGTCGCCGGAAAGCATTTTCCGTCTAGTCGAAAAGCACCGGGTGACGCACATCCACGTGGTTCCGGCGCTGCTGATCCGCTGGCTGTCGGACCCGTCGGTCCAACGTTATGACCTGTCATCGCTGCGGGTAATCCAGAGTGGCGGACAGCGGCTGCAGCCGGAAACCCGCAGCAAATGCGAACAGCTGATTCCGTCGGTGACGGTTCAGGAAAACTTCGGCATGGCCGAAGGCGTGTTGATGTTCGTGCGGCTGGATGATCCCGTCGAGGTGCGGCGCGCGACCGTGGGCCGGCCCATTTGCCCCGACGATGAGATCATGTTGCTGGACGATGACGACAACATCGTGCCATTCGGCAAAGCCGGCGAATTCTGCTGTCGCGGACCATACACGCTGCGTGGCTACTACGCGGCCGAAGAACACAACCGGCGCGCGTTCACGCCCGACGGTTTCTATCGTTCGGGCGATCTGATGCGGCAGCATCCGTCCGGCAATTACATGGTGGAAGGACGGAAGAAAGATTTGATCAACCGCGGCGGTGAGAAGATCAGCGCCGAAGAAATCGAAAATCTGATTCTGTCGCATCCGGCGGTGCAGAACGTGGCTTGCGTTCCGGTGCCCGATCCCGAACTGGGCGAGCGGATGTGCGCCTGCCTGGTGCTGGGCCCGGGGCAGTCGCTCTCATTCGATGAGCTGATCGGCTTTCTGGAAACCCGGGAGATGGCGAAGATCAAATTGCCGGAACGGTTGCTGATCGTGAATGAACTGCCGCTGTCGAATTTCGGCAAAGTCGCGAAGAAAAAACTGTCGGAGATGGCGGCGATCCACGCGGTGTCGCGGCGGAAGGGTGATGCGGTTGGTGCGTAAGATCGACCTCCATGCCTATCCGGGAACGCAGGAATGGATCGCCTGTCAGGGTCCCTATGTCGAGCCGCTGGCGGCTTACTGGAAACGCGAGTGGAAGCCAAAAACCGAAGCCGCAGTGATCGCAGAGTTCGAGGCAGCCGGGGTTG
>JANWHR010000200.1 GCA_025450355.1 Micropepsaceae bacterium | reverse complement strand
GATAATGGGATAGCCGCCCTGCTGCGGGTTGAGCCCGAACTGCTGCATGCGCGTCTGCGTCGCCAGATCTTCGTAGGACCGCGCGGCGATGATGCGGGAAGGTTCGCGCGTGAGCAGCGCGGTTCTGGCCTTTTCTTCGGCGGCGCGCTGATTGAGGTAGCTCTGACCGTCCATGCGGTGTTCGTGGATGATGCGGCCTGCGGTATCCAGGATCACCACCGTAGCGGTTGCGTTATGCTGACGCGCAAAATCTTCGCAGCTGTGCGCGAGCCGTTCAGCGACTTCGGCCGAGACAGTCATGTGGTCGTGCACGCCAAATTTCGATCCCATTTGCGGGTCGATCAGATACTGCTGCGGCACGGGCCCCGAATAGGTCAGTGAGGGCGGCTTCGCCGCCTGCTGGGCGCCATAGGCGCCACCAACCAGCGCGACGGCGGCGCCGGCCATCCCCAGAATGCCTGAGATGCGCGTCATGGTGCCCTCCCTGCGCCGCAATCGACACTGGTGGCATCCAGTTCGAAGGGGCGTTCGAGCCAAATGTAAACCAAACCGGCGACCTGCCGCAAAGTCAGTGGCGGACTCCATCAGTGCGCAAATGGCGCCCGGTGCATCCGGCTGTGCTGGAAAATGGCAGCGGGCGGTGGCAGAACGCTGAAAATTTCAGGGAGGAAATGATGCGCAAAACATTTTTGCTGGCTTCGCTTCTGGCGGGCGGCGCGGCGCTGGCGCTCACATTGCAGGCCGATGCACAGGGACAACCGGCACTGGTCATCCAGGGCGGAACGCTGATCGACGGCAATGGCGGCGCGTCCGTGCCGAATTCGGTGATCGTCATTCAGGGCAACCGCATCGTCCAGGTTGGCCGTGCCGGTCAGGTCCAAATTCCCGTGGGCTCCCAGGTCATCAATGCCGGCGGGAAGTGGATCACGCCGGGGCTGATCGACGCGAAATCGAACTGGAACTGGCAATATGGCGAAGCCTATCTGCATTGGGGCATCACCGCGGCGATGGTGACGGGGACGCGCAACGATCAGGGTATCGCCGATCGCGACGCCATCAATCACGGCATCTTCGAGGGCCCGCGCCTGTATCAGGGCGTGCTGAATCTGCAGGGTGGAGGGCCGAAGGGCGAGCGGCGGGACAATTATGTTCCGGGCGCCGGCGGCCGAGTGGCGCACAATGTGGACGAAGCGCGCGCGCTGGCGAAATCCAACTTGGAAGGCGGCGCCGATTTCCTGGGCAGCAATGACGGCGACGCGCCGCCAGAAGTTTTCGCTGCCTATGCCGATGAAGCGCATAAGGCCGGCAAGGGCGTGGTGATGCGCTGTGTGGGACCCGAGACCCGGGGAAAGGAGTGTGTGCTCGCGGGCGCCGATGTCATGATTCACACCGGCGAGCTCGGCGTGCAGATGAACAAGGACCCGGAGAAGTGGAAGGACTGGATCGGCCTGCCGCCCGATTCCTATTGCGACATGGACCCCGCAAAGGAAAAGGACATGATCGCCTTTCTGGTGGCGCATAACACCGCGCCGGAGCCCGATTTCATGGCCGCCGATCGTGGGTTTCCTTCAAACTGGAAACGCGTTCAGCAGGAAGACCGCGAAGTCTTCAATGACCCGAATCTGCGCGCCTATTATCCGGAATTC
Organism: Micropepsaceae bacterium; assembly: GCA_025450355.1. Classification (GTDB taxonomy): domain Bacteria; phylum Pseudomonadota; class Alphaproteobacteria; order Micropepsales; family Micropepsaceae; genus CAIYRG01. Next base: position 11,474 of record JANWHR010000200.1, on the reverse strand, counting down.
GCAATTCATGACCTTTGGCAAAATGTGGAAGATGCGCACAATTATCTCACCCCCGCGCAATATGAGGTGCGGATGTGCGGTTTCAGAAACCACGCCAAATTCATCGGCGACCTGATCGCCGCGGGCGGACAGGCGGTTGTTGCCTCCGATATTCCGCAGACGGCGCCGGGATTGGGCGTTTTGCAGGAAATGGCGGTATTTCAGGAAGATGCCCACGTACCGCCGATGAAAATTCTGCAGGCGGCCACGAAATGGGTCGCGGACCATTTCCGCATCCGGGACATCGGCACGATCGAATCCGGCAAGCTGGCCGACATCGATATTGTGGATGCGGATCCGGCCGCGGATATCCTCAATATGCGGAAGATCGACACCGTGATCAAAGACGGCCGGGTGGTGGACCGGAGTTATCACCCCTGGTACCGCGGCTGGATTTTCGCCAACGACCCGCAGCATCTGGAATTCTCGCCCAACGTTACCGCGAGGGGCTGGGAAGCGGGCCTGAAGGCGGCGACCTTCAACAAGCCGCCGTTTGTGGGCCTGCTGCCGATGGCGCCACCCCCCGCCATTCGCGACCCGTTCAATTCGCCGACACCAGGGATCGAAGCGATCGCTCCGCACACGGTGATTCAGGGCAGCCCCGATACGCTGTTCGACATCAGGGGCATCAACTTCGTCAAACGTTCGGTGGTGTATGTCAACGACCATCCGGTTCCGACCGAGGTGGTGAACGGCACGGAAATCAAGGCGAAGGTGAGCCCGAATCTGCTCGGGCAGGCGGGCAAGCTGCATCTCGACGTGCGCAATCCGCTGCCGCTGACCAACCCCGAATGGGGCGACAAGTCGAACGAAGCCAACGTGCTGGTGCCGTTCGCGTTCACCACGGCCTGGAGTCACAATAAATATTAAAAGCGAGAAATGAGGGTCGAGGAGCGAGAGAAAACAGGGGTCGCATCAGCTCCGGTGTTCTCTCGCTTCTCTGCACTCGCTTCTACTACGCGGAGGCGGGGAGGACTTGGGCGGACGCCCGCGTGCCGGCAAGTTGGGCGAATTTGGCAATCAGGCGGCGCAATCGGGCATCGTGGACGCGCGCGAGCGCTTCTTCAGTTGTGCACCACCGGATTTCACGATCGCCTTTTTCGCTCCATTCCTCATGCGCTTCAGTGACCTCAAGGGCAAAGAGCTGAACGCGGCACACGACCGTTTCGCCGGATTTGAGCTGTTTGCGGTGATTGAAGCTTCCCAGTATCTCCCCAGCGATCCGGCCCCGAACGCCTGCTTCCTCGAATGCTTCCAGTGCGGCGCATTCGGCGGGGGTCTTGCCCTCCGTGGGCCAGCCTTTCGGCACGATCCAGCGCCGGGTGTTCCGTGTCGTGATCAATAAAACCTGAATCCCCTGCCCCATCCTGCGCCACGGCAGCGCGCCATATTGAATATTCGAAGGCTGCGACTGGGGGTTAACGCGACTCACCAACTCACTCCCGATTGGCTCAGAGTGACGCAAACACATTGGCTGCGCTATAAAATAATGCGGCAATCAGTGCGGCAGCGGGCATGGTGATCACCCACGCAATCACGATGCCGCGCGCCACCGCCCAGCGCACTCCTCCGGGACGCCGGGCGGCACCGACGCCCAGAATCGCGCCAGCGATCGTATGCGTCGTGGAGACCGGAATACCCAGCGCGGTCGCCATAAACAGTGTAATTGACCCGGCGGTTTCAGCGCAGACGCCCTGAACCGGCGTAAGCTTCGTAATGCGTGAGCCCATGGTTCGCACAATGCGCCACCCGCCGAGAAGCGTTCCCAGCGCCATGGCTCCATTGCAGGTGAGGACGACCCAGAGCGGAACGTGAAAGGCGCCGGGCAATTGGCCATGGGCGGCCAGCAGCGCCGCGATGATGCCCATGGTTTTCTGTGCGTCGTTTCCGCCGTGTCCAAGCGAATAGGCCGATGCCGAAAAGAACTGGATATGACGAAACAGGGCATCGGTGCGCGCGGGCGTGGAACGCACGAAAAGCCAGGAGACTGCCAGCACCAGGAGCAGTGCGAGCGCGAGCCCGGTAATGGGAGAGACCGCGATCGCCACCACGGTTTTACCGAGTCCGTTCCAGACGATCGCGCGCACGCCCAGGCGGCTGACACCGGCGCCCACCAGACCGCCAATCAGGGCGTGGGAACTGCTGGACGGAATGCCGAGGTAGCCGGTCATGACCTGCCACAGAATCGCGCCCATCAATGCGCCGAAAATCACGCTGTCCGAAATGGCGTCCGGCGAAATGATTCCCTTCCCCACCGTGCTGGCGACATTCAGTCCGAAGACCAGGAAGGCGACGAAATTGAAAAATGCGGCCCAGGCAACGGCAAAGCGTGGCGGCAGCACGCGCGTGGAAACGATGGTGGCAATCGAATTGGCGGCATCGTTGCGGCCGTTCATGAAATCGAAGGCGAGCGCAACAAGGATCAGGCCAACGACCAGCGCCAGCATGCTCACATCTGCTCGATAACGAGGCCGCTGATGCGGTGCGCGGCGCTTTCAAAACGGTCCATCACCCGCTCAAGACGGCCGAATATTTCCGTTCCGACAATATAGATCATCGCGTTGCCGTCGCGGTGGCGCAAATACAGCTGCTTGATCCCCCTGTCGTTGAGCGTGTCGGTATCATCTTCAAGGCGGATGATCTCCTCGGTGATCGCGTTCAGTTTTGACGCGTTGGCCCGCATGGACGCCAGCAGAGCGACGGCGTCCACCGTGAGTTTTGCCGCCTGCAGGATGTGCTCGCCCATCTCGGCCATCTCAGGTTCAAGCGTATCGACCTCGAAGAGCTGCACCGATTTGGCCGTCTTTTTCATCTCGTCGATGGTGTCGTCCAGCGCGTTGATCAGATCCTTCATGTCTCCGCGGTCGAAGGGCGTGATGAAGGTGCGGCGCACCAGCAGCAGCAGCTCGCGGGCGAGCGCATCCGCCTCTTCCTCATAGTGCGCAATCTTGCGCGCCGCTTCGGCAACGCCGGGCCCGCCGCGCAGCAATTCGCAAAGCGCTTCGGCCCCGCGCACCAGGGTGATTGCGTGCCGGTTGTACAGCGCGAAAAACCGGTCTTCGCGCGGCATCAGGGCCTGAAACCAGCGGAGCATGGAACCTCGGCGGCGGAAGCGATTCGCTGGCCCGAGAGTAGCAGGACGCTGGAACCCGCGAGAGTCTACATACCGGCCGGATTCGGGATGGACATGACCTCTACCGACGCTTCCGGAATCTGCAGATGTGGATGGGAGGTGAACATTTTGGCGGCCGCGTCGTGGGATTCCGCATCGACGATGAGATACCAGTTCAGATCGTTGCGCGTATCGGCGACGCCCTGAGCGGTCACACGCTTCGTCTTGCCCAGCCGCACGCCCCTGTCCACGATGCTTTTTCCGTTCTGCTCCATCCACTACTGCCAGGCGCCCATCATTTGCTCCGAAGCCGCTTTCATCTGCTCGGGTGGGGTGTTTTTGCGCCATTCGTCGATCACGCGACCTGGAATGGAAAACAGCACGAAATACCTGTTCATAATTTCTCTCCCTGTGCTGGAGCGTGGCCGGAAATGCGACTTTGGCACAGAGATGACGAGCACGCGAGAAGGGTGACGCGACCGGTGTATTCACCGTCATTTCTGCTACAACCAACAAGAGTTCCGTATCCGGCCTGAATTGATGACAGCATTGCAGCAGATTTTCGCCGAGCGGCCCGAGCTGATCGCGCTCGCGGTTTTCGTTCTGGCGTTCGTCTCGGTGCGGTCTGTTGCCAGCCGAATGACCCTGCGCCGCATTTTGATGGGCGCATTGTTCTTCCTCGGCTTCACCTACCTGCTGTTTCAGGCGCGGCAAGTCCCCTATCTCGCACCGGTCACCCCCAGAGATGCGCTGGCGCGGTTCATTGGCGATGCGCTGAAGATCGTCTGGTGGTTCTGGGCTGCCTCTCTGGCCTCGGAATCACTCCGGCTTTACGCCTCGCGCGGGCACACGCCGCTGTCCCGTTATCGGCTATCACAGGATTTGAGCGTAGCCGGAATCTATCTCTGCGCCCTGATCGGGCTGACGAGTTACGTGCTCAATCTGCCGCTGCAGGGACTGCTGGTTACATCGGGCGCGGTGGCGGTGGTGCTTGGTCTGGCGCTACAGAGCACGCTGGGCGACGTGTTCTACGGCATCGTGCTCAGTCTCGGAAAACCCTACAACCTGGGCGATTGGGTAACGCTCGACAATGGCGTGGAAGGCATTGTCGTTGAAATGAACTGGCGCGCGACGAATCTTCTGACGGACCGCCAGGACATTGCCATCGTGCCGAACAGCGTGATCGCCAAGGCACGCCTCGTGAACTCCAGTTTTCCGTCGCGCACCCATGGCACCTGCATCAGGCTGCCATTGACCGCGCAGGCGTCCCCGGAGCGCGCGGTGCGGGTGTTGTCCGACGCGGCGCTGGGCTGCCGGTTGGTTCTGACGCAGCCGCCGCCCTCGGTGGTGGTCAAAGCGATGAGCGCGGAGGCGACGGTTTTCGAGGTGACTTTCTTCACCTCGGAGGTGGGCCTCGCGGCAGGCGCGCAGACCGCCGTTTATGAGAATATCTATCGCGGATTGCAGGTGGCGGGGATTGCGCTGGGCTCGGCCAGCGCCTCGGCTTCCGCGGCCAAAAGCGCCGCCGACTTTGCCGCCCTTCCGGAATTGCAGCGATTGCTGGACAGCAGCGGCCTGTTTGGCCGGGCCACGGCGGATGACCGCCTGGTTCTCGCCCGCGCGCTGGAGCGGATGGAATACGAACCAGGCGAGATCATCCTTGAGCAGGGCAACGCCGTTCCTGCGCTGCTGATCGCGGCATCGGGCGTGCTTTCAGTCACGCGCCGTTCGGGCGATCGCGTCGATGAAATCCTGCGGATCAGCGCCGGCGGCCAGGTTGGGGCGGACGAGCTGCGGCGGAATGTTCCTGCGGCGGCCACCGTTACCGCGCTGCGGCGCAGCACGGTTTACCACCTGGACAAGATGATCTTTCTGAACTTCGCGGAAACGCAGGCCGCATCTGGCGAACAGGGACAAGGCCCCGGCCGGACGCAAGCCGCCGCCTGACACGGCGCAATTTTCCCGATAGGGTCGCTTTTGCACCAATAAGGGGCACCATGCGGTGAGCGCGGAAACCCGTGCACTTGTTGACACCCCGAATGACGCGCGCCCCCGCATGGCGCCGCGCGGGGAAGACGCTACGCTGTTCGCGTCCTCCGCGTGGCGGCTGATCCCATTTTTGGGCGTGCTCTACATCGTCAATTATCTTGACCGGGTGAATGCCGGTTTCGCGGCGCTGACCATGAATGCCGATCTCGGATTCTCGCCCTCGGTGTTCGGGTTTGGTGGTGGCGTTTTGTTTGCCGGCTATCTGCTGTTCCAGGTGCCGGCCAACGCCATTCTCGCGCGCATCGGGGCAAGGCGGTGGATATTCCTGATCCTGACGGTCTGGGGGCTGATCTCCGCCTCGACCGCCTTTGTGCGCACTCCCGCGGAATTTTATGTCCTGCGGTTTGTGCTCGGAATTGCGGAGGCCGGTTTTTTCCCCGGCATGTTCTATTATCTCACGCTCTGGTTCCCGCAGAGCTATCGCGCGCAATTCGCCGCGGCAGTCATTTGCGCCATCCCGATGTCGGGTATTATTGGCGGGCCGCTTTCGGGGCTCATTCTGGGCATAAACGGGTTCGGGACCATGCAAGGCTGGCAGTGGCTGTTCATCGTCGAAGGACTGCCGGCGACAGTGCTGGGATTGGCGGCGCTTTTCCTTTTGCCGGATGGTCCGCATGAGGCCCGCTGGCTGAGCGCGGAAACAAAAGCCGCAGTCGCCGCGCGCCATTCGGCCGAAATTCCCGATGAAAAACCGCACGTGCTCAGCAGCCTGCGGGATGCGCGTGTGCTCGTGCTCGCGATCTCGGGATTTGGCAGCGGTTCGGCGCTTTATGCGACCAGCCTGTGGTTGCCGCAGATCGTAAAGGCCATGGGGTTTTCCAATCTCGGGACCGGCCTTGTCGTGGCGCTGATTTACACGGCCACCATGGTGATGATCATCGTCTGGGGATATTCCAGCGACCGGCGCGGCGAGCGCTACCGCCATGTCGCGCTGGCATGGCTGATTGCGGCGGCGGGTTTTGCCGTCGCAGCGGTTGCCGACAACAACGCGCTCGCCCTTGCAGGACTTGTGTTTGCCGTGGGGGCGATTCCGGCGGCGATTTCGCCGTACTTTACGCTGGGAACAGTGCTTGCTCCTGGTGTTGCGGGAGCCGGCGCCGTCGCAGTGCAGAACTGCATCGTTTCCATTGGCGGAATTGCCGGGCCATGGCTGACCGGAATCCTGCGCGAGCGCAGCGGTAATTATTCCAGCAGCATGGCAATGCTTGTGATCGAACTTCTGGTGGGAGCGGCGCTTGTGCTGCTACTTGAGCGCGCGGGGCACAAGCCGGGAGTTACTCTGTATGCCGCTGATCCGGCCGTGCCCCGCTGATCAGAGCTTCTCCAGGTAGCGGAAGATCTCGGTGTAATCGGATTCGGGACCGAGTTCGCGTTCGGCGGCCTGCCAGATGGTGCGGACGGCTTCACCAACGCTCATGGGCGAATCGAGGCTGCGCGCTTCTTCGAGGCATAACCGGACGTCCTTGTGCATCAGCGCCGTGGCAAAACCATAGGCGAAACGCCGGGTGAGAATGGCCTGCGGAAACTTGGTTTCGGTGGCGGAATTCCGCCCGGTGCCGGCATTGATCACTTCGATCATCAAATTCGGATCGAGACCCGCCTTCATGCCCATCACCACAGCTTCCGATGCCACGGCAAGAGAGGTCGCGGACAAAAGATTGTTTGCGAGCTTCATCACCTGTGCCATGCCCGGCCGGTCGCCGATGACAAACAGGCGCCCGAAAACGGCGAGCAGCGGTGAGACGCGCTTCAGCGCCTGCGGATCACCGGATGCCATCACCGCCAGAGTGCCATTGCCCGCGCCCTTAACTCCGCCCGAAACCGGCGCGTCAACCATGGCGATTTGCCTTTCGGCGAGAGCATCGGCGACGGCCTGTGTTGTTGGCCGGCCAGTCGTGGAAAGATCGACGAGGATTTTGGCACGGCGACCCGCGATGACACCTTCGGGGCCGATCGCTTCACCACGCACATCCCGGGGTTCGGGAAGGCTGAAAAACACGATATCCGCGGCATCGGCGACGGCTCGCGTCGAGTCCGCCCCCGTCGCGCCGCACGCGATCAGCGGCGCCGAGGCTTCCGCGCGGATGTCGTAAACGACAAGCTTGTGTCCGGCATCGAGCAGGCGGGTCGCCATGGGCGCACCCATTTTGCCTGTACCGGTGAAGCCAAGGGTTTGCGCCGTAATGGCGTTGGAGCACTCGAGTGGCGGCGCCTCATTCATCCGCCCAAGCTAACAGAAACCCTGCCTGAATGGGCAATTTGTCGCGTCAACTGCTCCGTGCAGAGAAAAAGAAGGTTTGATGGAACGCTTGCGGGAGTCGGGTGTTGTGCTGCCGGGAGGAGTATTCCGTATGGACGAGGTGCTGGTGGATTCGGCGGTGTCGCGGAGCCTGGACTACTTGGAGCGTGCCGGGATCGGGGTGAACCTCGCCGCGCGGGCCACACATAATGAGATTGCCGAGGGTTATCTTCGCCTGGCGCAGTGCTGGAGCAAGCTGGCGGCAGTCGTACAGAATTCCGGCGCAGGGGAAAAACGCGACGCGGCCTGAACGGTAAGGGGTGCTGGCGCGAGCGGCAGACGTGGAACTCGCGGTGGACCGTCAAATGCCAGAATCCGCCGAAGCGCGTATCACTCGTTACCTCACCTGGGCCAGCGAAGCCATGAGATCGGCGAGCTGGGCGCGCAACCCCGACCTGCGACAAGCCCATATGGCAATCGCCAATTCCTGGATGCAACTGGCCGAGGACGCGCTTCGGCGGGTGGCGCGGGCCTGAAGGCATGCTCGCCTCGGCGTTGAAAAGGGCCTTCATAACGATGTCGCGCCTGGAACCTCGCTGGTGCCGCCGTCGATCACAAGTTCCGCGCCCATCATGTACGCGGATTCATCCGACGCCAGGAACACGGCCGCGGCGGCAATCTCTTCGGCTTTGCCCATCCGGCCCATCGGAACGCCGGCCCCTATTTTGCTCCGCATGCGGCCGGCGGAATCCGGATCGCGTCCGCGCTCCCAAATCGGCGTATCGACCGGACCGGGGCTGATGACATTGACGCGGATGCCGCGCGGGGCGAGATCGGCCGAGACATTCCGGGCAAAAGTGCGGACGGCGGCCTTGCTGGCCGCGTAGAGCGAAATGCCCGGCCGGCCCATGCGCGACGCAATGGACGCATTGAGAATGATCGATGCGCCGCGCCGGAACAGCGGCAGCATCGTCTGTACCGTGAAGAACACGCCCTTTACGTTCGTGTCGAATACGGCGTCGAACTCGGTTTCCGTGATTTCGCCGATTGGCGCATTGGTAAAGAGGCCTGCGTTCGCGAACAGGATATCGAGCCCGTCAAACGCACCGGATAGACGGCGAACAAGGGCATCGATCTCCCCCAGCCTTGCGTGATCGCATTGAAGCGCAAGCGCATTTTGGCCAATCTCGCAGACTGCCGTGTCCAGCGCGCCCGGATCACGGCCGGTGATGGCGACGCGCGCGCCTTCGGCAACAAAAGCCTTTGCCGCAGCCAATCCGATACCGCTGCTGCCCCCGGTGATGATTGCGGTTTTGCCTTGCAAACGCATGAGCCAATTCCAAATGGCGACTCCGGGATTTTACACAAATCCGCGGCGCAGGCTTAAACGCGCTTTGCGTGCTTTTATGCGATCCAAGTGCCCGTGGCGGGAAAATGCACGGGGCATGCAGTTCACATGAGATTCGTTGAAGTTGGCGCATTGCGTTTGGGTCCGCGTTGGGGGCGCACTCTCATTGCCAGTCACGGCTTTGCCCTGATCGTGGGAATCAGCCTTGTTTTGTATGCCGGCCGGTATGGCGCGTCTCATCCATGGCTGGCCGTGGCCTGGGCCAGCGCATGCGCAATGGTTCCACTGTTCTGGGCCGCAGTGATGGCCACGGATTGCGCGCGTCTTTCGGAATCGCGTGCTGAATACGCACTGGAAGCGCGGCGCCAGCGCGCGGCGGCAGACGCCCTGATTGAACAGAAGCGGGCCGCCGAAGCGGCAAATCGCGCCAAAAGCGATTTTCTTGCGTCCATGAGCCATGAACTGCGCACACCGCTGAACGCCGTCATCGGATTTTCGGAATTGATGGTCCACGAGGCTTTTGGCCCGGTGGGGCACGAACGCTATCGCGGCTACGCAAAAGACATTCACGCCAGCGGATCGCATCTGTTGCAAATCATCAACGACATTCTGGACATCGCCAAAGCGGAATCGGGATCGTTCGAGCTGCTGGAGGAGGAATTCGACTGCCGCGAGGTGATTGGCGAAACGATCACGATGCTGCGCCAGCGCATTGCCGACGCCGGTCTGCAGCTCATGATCCAGTTGCCGGAAAATCTGCCGCGTCTTCATGCCGATCGCCGGCGAACCAAACAGATTTTCCTCAACCTGCTCAACAATGCGGTGAAATTCACGCCACCCGGCGGAAAGGTCTCGATCATCGGAACGCGCGAGCCGGAGCGGGGACTCGTGGTCGAAGTCCACGATACGGGAGTGGGAATTGCGAAGGAGAACCTGGCAAAGGTCGTTCAGCCTTTCGTGCAATTGCGCAGCGCCGACGGTGCGGTCCGCGAAGGAACCGGACTGGGCCTGTCGCTCGTGCGCGTCATGATGGAGCGGCATGGCGGCGCCTTTGAGCTCGACAGCAATCCGGGCGAGAACACCACGGCGCGGGTGATTTTCCCGCCGCAGCGCCTGCTGCCGGCGCAGGAGCCGGGCGAGACGGCGTCTGCGCTCCCGAGCCTGGCGCCGGTGGAGACGCGGCGCACGCAAACCGTGCTCATCGTGGACGACGATGAAAATCTGCTGCACTTGCTCGGGCGCATTCTGGTTCGGGGCGGTTACCGCGCGATCACCGCCGTACATGGCGCAGATGCGCTGAAATGCATCCACGCGCAACCGGTCGATCTGGTGGTCACGGATATGTTGATGCCGGAAATGGATGGAAGCGAACTGTTGCGCGCCTTGCGCACTGACTGTGCCGGTGTGCCGGTAATCGCGATGTCCGGTGTTGATGAATGGCGAAGCTGGCTTGGAACCGCCGAACAGCTCGGTGCGCGCGCCACATTGCGCAAACCATTGCGCGGCGCGCAGCTGTTGCACGCGGTACGTCAGACGCTGGACAATTCGCCCATGCGGGCCGTGGCGTAGGGCGGGTGAAGGTCAGAAGTCGGGTTTGAGCGCAACGGGAATCGCGGTCTCCCGCCCGGCGTAATATTCGTGGGTGTTTTCGGCGCAGACCGATTCGGCCCAGTCCGCAACCGGGCGCCGGTACGTCACGGTGCCTGACCAGGGCCGGGTGAACATGCCCGGATCTTCCACCGTGATCTCGAGCTGCAGACCCGGGCCGCGGTCATTGGGGTCTAGCTCGACTCCGTCTCCATTGTCTCCGGCGACGCGGCCATTTTCCGCTTCACCCCGATCGGCAAATGCCTTCGCCGTCGCATTGTCCACGAGGCGAAATTTTTCGATCACGTGCAGCCTGTCGCTGAACGGCGTGCCGTAGATATCCACCATGGAAAGCGGCGTCACCCTGATGCCGACTGTATCGACGATCAACGTGTCGCCATCGTAATGCCCGACCGAATCGCCATACCAGGATGGAGTGACATGCGCCGGGTGCTGCGCGTTGAGCCGCACATGCCGGAACTGATGGTCAAACATCGTCAGAATCGTGACGCGGTCCTTTTCCTGCAGGAGCTGAATCTCCTGATTGTTCGAAGAAATATAGGGCGGTGGATAGGGCAGGCACTGGTTGGAAGGCTGCGGGAAGGCAATCCCCTGCATGGAAATCGCACCCAACCGCTTCAGGACGGCAGCCGCGGCGGGTTCAAGCAGAGGATCGCTGTAATCACCGGCCAGTTCCGAAAGATTGCTCGCTCCGTTGGCGCGGCGCATCCGGTTGTCCACACCGCCACGCCCGTTGAGTGGCTTTTCATAACCGAGCGATGTCCGCGCCCAGAGGCCGGAAAAAACCGGGGTGGACGGTGCCGCTTGCACCGGTCCTGCCAGCGCCAGCCACGACGCCGACGCAGCGATCCGCGCGACACTCCGAAGCACCCTCTTTTGCACCACCTCCTCCGGGCAGGTCTGGCGAAATTCTACCTGATCGTGACCGGTGTGCGGCAAAAAAGAACATCGGCCGCGGCGCACGCGGCTATAATGACGCCGGCGGCAACCCGCCGCCAACGGGAGGTCGGATATGCCCAAATACCTTGTTCAAGCGACTTACACTGCGGAAGGACTGAAAAACCTGCAGAAGGATCGCG
>JANWHR010000199.1 GCA_025450355.1 Micropepsaceae bacterium | reverse complement strand
CGGGGAATGGGGCTGGTTCATATAGATGAACCGGACCTGATGATCGTTCGAATAAAGGATCGTCACCAGACCGGGCGTCTGCAGCATTTCCATCTGTGACGGGATGGACAGCATGTTGGGTACGGAACCGGGCCAGCAGGTTTGCTTGGTTTCCGGTGCGGCGAATCCGGCTGCTTCCATGTCGCCGTGCTGCTTGACGATGGCGGCGGCCCAGGGTTGCAGAACGGGATCCTTCCAGTCCCCAATCACGACATCGGATCGTTGCGAAAGATTTTTTACCGCGCCCATGCGCCCCAAACCGCGCAGCCACAATCCCGAGAAGTTCGGGACCGGTGCAGCGGCGGGGTTTTCGTTGCGCGGCGAATCCTGCCCCTGAGCGACAGCCGCAGCCCCGGCGCACAGAGCCAGTGACAACAGAGAGACTGCGATTTGCCGCATCATAGGCAACTCCTTCAGCCGAGCGGGCCGGTGTGGGAGACGAGCAGGTCCCAGGTGCGGCGGCCGATATAGTCGCGCCAGCGCGGATAGAACTCCGCAAGCGTGGGTTTGAATGAGGCGCGGTCCACCTCGTTGAACACCATACCGCGGCGCGTCAGACCGGTGCGCAACTCGCCGTTCAGCCGATCGGTATCGGCCCGCTGCAAAGCGACGTATTTGCGCGTATTCGCCTCGATCGAGCGTTGCGCATCCGCCGGGAGACCCTGCCAGCGCCGCAGATTGGCAAGCATGTTGTAACCCGACCATGAATGGCTGGTGGCGCTGCCATATTTCTGGAATTCGTACAGCTTCAGCAGTTCGACATCGTCCCAGGGGTCGTCCTGGCTGTCGATTTCGCCGGCTTTCAGCGCGTCATGCGTGCGGTTGAGATTCAGCGTGTGCACATCGGCGCCGAGCGACCGGAAGAAGTCCTGATAGACCTTTGATCCGGGTACACGCAGCTTCAGCCCGCGGATATCGGCGGCGCTCCGGATCGGCCGCACATTGCTGGTCAGCTGGTGGATACCGTTTTCAAAGCAGCCGGCCGGAAGCAGATACAGGCCTTTGGCGCGGGTCTCTTCGCGCAGGTAATCGCCGAGATCGCCGTCGATGGCCTGATAAACCTGGGCAGGATTGGCGAATGCAAAGGGCGTCGCCTGCACATCGGCTGGAGGCACCAGCGCAGACAATCCATTCCCCGCGAGCGTGAAGAATTCGAGTTCGCCGGAGATCAGCAGCGGGAGCGGATTTTTGATTCCCTCTTTTTCGCCACTGTCGGGAATCACCGTGACATGCACGCGCCCACCCGTGTCTTTGGTAACGGCATCCCACAGTTCGGAGGCGCGGCGATGCAGCGGACTGTCCACCGGCTGATTGTGCACATGGCGCATTTCGATTTCGGCCGCGCGGCCATGGCGGGGAATGAGGATGGTGAGACTGGCGGCCGCGAGTCCGAGATTGATGCCGCGGCGAGTGTGAAGTTGCATGGGTTCCTCCGGAGTTCAGGCGGCCTGATTGCCAATCAGTTGCACGTCCACGCCATCGGGGTCGATCACGTGCAGATTGCCCTGCCCCGTCGGCATAGCTCCACGCGCCCTGAGATCCGCAATTACGGTCTGGGCGTTAAAGCGGTCGATCCCGATGGCGAAATGATCCATGCCAGTGCGTCCCTTGCTGCGCTGCAGCGAGAGATGCTGGCCTTTGCCGATTCCCAATTGCACGGTATCGGCCGCGCGCATGATGACCGGCAGTTTGAATATGCGCTGATAGAATTCCACCGATTTTTCAAGGTCTCGACTGGCGATGTTGACATGATTGAGGCTGTTGCCTTCAAAGCCGCCCGCGGCTGCCTGGGCGCTACTGCTGGCGAAAGCCAGACCGGCTAGCACCCCGACCAACGCCCGCCGTGACAGCCTGCCGCTCTCATAGGCGCCGATCAGATTATCAATCATCCCTTCCATACTGGCCTCCATCCCGGAAGACCACAGTATAGCCCGAAGTTGTCCTGAAGGGTGGCGCCGGCATCTGCCATTTGAAGCCTGCGGTGCAAATCATGCCAGCAGGAGAAGGGACGCGGCGAAGATCAGCGTACTGACCACGAAGGTTATGACCGTCAGGCCGAGCACGCGCTGAATTCCGATTCCCGCGATGGCCACCACCGGCAGGGCCCAGAACGGCTGGAGCATATTGGCCACCTCCTCGCCCATGGCGACGGCCATGGTGGTGGCGGGAATGGATGCATGCAGCGCCACGGCGGCGGGGATTGTAAACGGCCCTTGCACCGCCCAATGACCGCCTCCCGACGGCACAATCATGGAAATGAAGATGGATGAAATGAAGCTCAGCACCGGCAGCGTGTGGGCGGTGGCGAAACCTTCGATGGCGCGGGAAATCTGTTCGGCGAGACCGGTCGCGGTCATCACGCCCATGATGCCGCCGTAAATCGGATATTGCAGCATCAGCGGACCGGTCTGCTTGGCGGCCTCTTTCACGGCGTTGAGATAAGCCATTGGAGTGCGGTGCAGCGCGAGACCCACGGTCAGAAAAACAAAGATGACAAAATTGATGTCAAAATCGAGCTTGCCCGTGGCGAGCGCAACCACCGCATAGCCAACGCCCGCGACCACCAGAAATATCGTCCCCGCCGGCGATGCTTCGATCCTGCGCGCGAAGCCTTGCGGCGCGCGAGAGGCCGCAACACCCGCGGCGGGCGCTTCCGCTGGCGGAACGAAGACCTGAACATCGGCGCCGCGTGGCTGGATCAGCAGCAGCACAAACGGCATCACCGCGACGATCATAACCATCGGAACGAGATTGAATGCCGCAAAAATCGACTGGCCGAACGGCACGATCTGGCCCGTGATTTTTTCGACAATATTGAGCGCATTACCGTGGGACGCCTGCGACAGCGGGATCGATCCCGACGGCCCGCTGGCATAGATGACGAATCCGGAATAGGCCGCGGCCACCAGCCAGGCAAAATCCACCCTCACCCGCCGCGCCACTTCGCGCGCGAGAACGGCGCCGACCACAAGGCCAAATCCCCAACTGATCCAGGACGCCGCGGCAGCGGTGAGAAAGGTCAGCACCACGGCCTGATTGGGTGTGTGAATTGTGGCAACCAGCCGCTTCAACCCGCGCATGCATGGCGGCGAATGCGCGAGCGCATGGCCGGTGACGAGAATCAACACCATCTGGAAAGCAAATCCAAGGATGCCGAAGATTCCCGAATACCAGGCGGTGAGGATGACCCCGAACGAACCGCGCGGAGCAACGGCCGCGGCAGCGAGAGCAACGAAAACTGCCAGTCCGATCGCGAGAATGAACGGGTCGGGCATGAATCGCTCGAAGAGACCGATGGAAATCGCCGCGAAACTGCGCCGGCGCATCACAGCGGCCGTGAATTCCGTACTCATCCGCAGGCTCCTTCCACGCGCATGGCGGCAATATCGTCCGAGCCAAGTCCCGCCCCGGCGAGGATTTCATCGGTGTGTTCGCCGATCGCGGGCGCCGGCCTCTGCCACACCCCCGGAGTGACGGACAGCCGCGGCGTGATGTTCGGCATGGCAATCGCGCCGAGAACGGGATCTTCGACATCGACAAAGACGGACCGGGCGCGAAAATGCGGATCGGCGAGACCGTCGGCGACATCATAGACCGGCCCCGCCGTAACGCCCGCCGCCTGCATTTCCGCAATTGCTTCGGCCCGGTTGCGGTGCGCAAACCAGGCGCCAATGATCTCATCGATGATCGCGCGGTTCTTCACCCGCGCATCATTCGTGGCGAAGCGCGGATCGGTGATCATGTCCGGCCGCCCAATGATTTCAAAGATTCGCCGCGCGGTTGCCGCCGTCGAGCCCGACAATGCGGCGTAGCTTCCATCGGCGCAACGATAGATGTTGCGCGGCGCCGAAATACTGATGCCGTTTCCGGAGCGCTGCCGCACCGCGCCGGTGCGGCGGTAGATCGCCGCTTCCGGGCCCAGGATGGAAACCAGCGGTTCCAGCAGCGACAGGTCAATCACCTGCCCTGGCGCCCCGTTCGCCCGCGCAAACAGCGCCGTCACGGTGGCCATGGCGCCGGAAAGCCCGGCGATCATGTCGGCAAGCGCCAGTGGCGGCAAAAGCGGTTCGCGATCGGGAAATCCGCTGCGGGCGGCAAGCCCGCTCATCGCCTCGACCAATGTGCCGAAGCCGGGAAGTTGAGCGTATGGACCGGTCTGGCCGAAACCCGAAACCCGCACGATGACAAGCCGGGGATTGCGCTGCAGCAGAAGATCGGGCGCAAAACCCATCTTCTCCAGCGTGCCGGGGCGGTAGTTTTCGACGAACACATCCGCCGTTTCGATCAGGCGCCACAGCGCATCGCGCGCCTTCGCCTGCCGCAGATTCAGCACGATCGAACGTTTGTTGCGGCTGTAGTTTTTCCAGAATAGGGGCTCGCCGCCATCAAGCCATGCCCGCAGGGAATCGCCCTCTGGCGGTTCAACCTTGATCACGTCGGCGCCGAAATCACCGAGTTGCAGCGACAGCATGTTCCCGGCAACCAGACGCGTGAGGTCGAGCACGCGGATGCCGTGCAGCGGTCCCCTGGCTTCGGGCGAAAAGCGAATTGGCTGGCCGGTGGTCACCGCGGGGAAATCAAAAATCCGGCTTCGTCGCATGCGGTACCGGCACGTCTGCGCCGGTTGTGTAATTGTGCGGGTTGTCGGCGCAGACCCGTTCTTCCCAGGCGCCGGCGGAACGGCGATAGGTCACCTGCGCCGACCACGGTTTGGTGAACACGTCGGGATCATCGACCGTAAAGTAGATTTGCAGGCCGCGTCCTTTATAGCCTGGATCGATGCTCGCGCCGCCCATCTCCACATCCACGCGGCCGCTGTCGCGCTCGGCCTGTTCCGCTGCACGGGTGGCCGCGGCGCCATCGATCAGACGAATGCGTTCGACCAGATGCAGCTGCGCACTGAACGGCGTGCCGTAATTGTCGATCATGGCATTGGGGCCGGGCCTGAAGCCGATCGTATCGATGACCAGCGTATCGCCTTCATAATGACCGATGGAATCACCCATAAAGGATGGGACCAGCTTCGCGGGGTGCCGGCTGTTGAGGCGGATGTGCCGGATCTGTTGATCCCCAACATAAAGAAGCGTCACGCGGTTTTTCTGCTGCAGCATCTGCATCAGCAGCGCGCGCCAGGCATAGGGCGCCGACCACGGAGTGCACTGATTGGAGGGCGTGGGAAAATTGACTCCGGTGCGGGAAACTGCAGCCGCCTGACGCACCTTTTCGGCAGCGAAGGGCCGCAGGATCGGATTGCCGTCATCGCCAATGCGCATATAAAAGGTGCGGGTCTTGTTCATCACCGGGCCAGCACCCGAGGGCGGCGGTTCGTAATCGACGGAGGTCCTGCCCCACACGCCGGAAAAATCCGGAACGGGCGACGCGGCAGAAGCCGCGGAGGCCGAAAGCAGCGCGAACAGACTCACGATAACCGGTTTGACGCTCATGGCCCGTTTGTAAACGATGTTTCGCCGGCGAAGAACAGCACAGCGATGTCAGCGTGGTTCTGCCAGGTTGTGCTCAAGCCAGTCCGCGATCACCGCTGCGATCTCGCGATTGTTCTTTTCCAGCATCATGACGTGGCTGTTGCCGTGGATTCCGATATCCGCGAGGCGGATGGCCGTGGGATGAATGCCTGCCTGCTGAAGATAGTTCACGGTGCAGTGGTCGTAGGGCGCGTGATAGGAGGCTTCGGAAGTCAGCACCAGAATGGGCATTTTCTGCAGGTTTGGGAGCTGCCGCGCCGGTTCCTTCTGTTTCCAGCACGTGACCAGCCCGGGAGCATCTGCTTTGCTTTCGCGCTCGAACTGCAGCTGCTTAGCGTCCGTGACCGCGGGCGAATAAGCCAGCGGCACGGCGGTAATGCCGTAAGGCAATGCGACAGGGCCATCGCGAAACCAGTCGGGCGCGCCGATGAATTGCACGCTGTGTACTGGCGGCCCATTTGGCTCGATGGCGAGAATGGCTTTGATAAGATCGGGGCGGGCATCTGCCACCGGCCAGGCGAAAGCACCGGCCTGGGAATGGACCATCAGAACGCCGGGTCCGATTTTGGCAAACAGCGCGAGCAGCGCATCGCGATTGAGGAACTGCTGCTTTTCGAAGCTTGCGACCGCCGGAAGTTGACTGGCCATGAGCTGCTGCACGGCAGGGTCGCTTTCATCGCCACTGCCGGGCCATTGCGTGTGCATCACCGCCTGGGGCCAGAGTTTTGCTTTTTCCTGGGCCACGAAACGGGGAAGCGAATTGTTTCTCTCGACGTTGCGTGCGGGTCCGTAAGCGCCAGGGAGATAGCCGGAACGGCCCCTGCCCGGCTGATCGACCACATAAACCGCATAACCGCGACGCAGAAAATATTGTGCCCAGCCTTCGCGCCCGTCCGGCGTGCCGGTGTAGTTCACGCCCGACATCGTGCCGCCGTGCACCATCGCAATCGGATAGCGGTGCGTGCGGTGTGCGGGGATGCGCTCCTCGACATACATCTGATCGGCGACAAAGGACTTGCCATCGATCTGAACCGTTTTGGCATTGACGTAGAAGTAAGTGTCACGGCTGAGCACGAGCGGGGCATCGGCAGCGCGGCCATCCGCGGCCGAAGCGATCAATGCCGTGAGAGCCAGGCCTGCGAAAAACTGTTTCATGATCCACCCCTTCGCGCCGTGGGCGCCAAATTAGCACAGACGGGGCGTTGCTCAGACGCCACGAAAATGCCCCACGAGCGACCATATGCCGATCAGCATGAAGGCAATCCCCGCGATGAGCTTCAGCGGGATGGTTTGAATCCAGTTGCGTGCGATGGAACCCAGCCCGACCGACAGGGCGGAGCCCAGTATGAGCGCGGTGGCCGAGGCCGCAAACACCGCCCAAGGCTTGTTGGCGCGGTCTGCCGCAAACAGCAGCGTTGCGATCTGCGTTTTGTCGCCAAGCTCCGCGAGAAAGATGGTCACGGCCATCAGCAGCAAATTCCCCATCGAATCCCTCCAGTCAGCGCAGGAAAATACACCCGAAGGCGGCAGGCGCCGGAGGAATCTGGTAGGGGACATGGCGCGAACAAGAGGACGGGAAGATGAGCACATACCAGAACATCGTCGTGCAAAACGCAGGTGCGGTGGGCACGATCCGGCTCAACCGGCCCGATGCGCTGAATGCACTGAATTCGGCACTGATGGATGAGCTTTCCGTCGCGATCGCGAATTTTGAGGCCGACCCGGCAATTCGCTGCGTAATCCTGACAGGTTCCGACAAGGCCTTTGCCGCAGGGGCAGATATCAAGGAGATGGCGGGGAAGAGTTTCGCTGAGGCGTACAGCGAGGACTTTGTGACCAGGAACTGGGAAGCGGTCGCGCGGGCGCGAAAGCCGGTCATTGCCGCGGTTGCGGGGTATGCGCTGGGGGGCGGCTGCGAACTCGCGATGATGTGCGATTTCATCATTGCCGCGGAGAACGCCAAATTCGGCCAGCCCGAGGTCAACCTCGGGATAGGCCCCGGCGCCGGGGGCACACAACGCCTGACTCGCGCCATCGGCAAAGCCAAGGCGATGGAAATGTGTCTGACCGGGCGCATGATGGATGCCCAGGAAGCGGAACGGGCCGGACTGGTTGCCCGGATTGTGCCGCTCGCAAAACTCGCGGAGGAAGCGAAAGCGGTCGCGGAAAAAGTCGCCAGCCAGGCATTGCCCGCCATTCTGATGATCAAAGAGTGCGTGAACGCCGCCTTTGAAACACCGCTCGCCCAGGGCGTTCGGTTTGAACGCCGGCTGTTCCATGCGCTGTTCGCAACCCCTGAGCAGAAAGAAGGCATGGCGGCATTCATGGAAAAGCGGAAGCCGGTCTTTAACCGGGGTACCGCAGCGGAGTAGCCCCCTGGGCCGCTTCGGCTTGTCGCGGACGCGGGATTCATTTATTTGGGCGCTCTTAAGCTCCAACCCAGAGTTCATCATGCCCAGCCATGCTTCGGCCGAGAAACGTATTCGGAAGACCGCGCGCCGCACCGCAGTCAACAAGAACCGGAAAAGCCAGATCCGGACCGCAGTCCGCAAGGTCGAGGAAGCATTGGCGGCAGGGAACCAGGAAGCCGCCGCGGCGGCGCTGAAGACCGCCGAACCGCAAATCATGCGCGGCGTGTCCAGGGGCGTTATCCACAAGAACGCGGGGTCACGGAAAGTCTCGCGCCTCGCTTCGCGGCTGAAGAAGCTCAAAGGCTGACGGCCAGTTTTTCCGATGCGCCCGGATTTTGTCCCTAGCAATCTGATTCTCCGGCCCTTTCGGGTAGCGGCGTGGCGCGTCCGCCCCGATCGTGCGCCGGCGTGGAACCTGGCCGCCCGGTCAGCTTCGCGAATTCTTCACAGGGAAAATATTGCCGCAGGGAATGAATGGTGAACATTGACGTTGGTCAGTAAACTGACAGAACTGTCATAAGACCGTCATGGGGGACGTCACATTGAGTTCCCAGCCCTCGCCCAAGCCCTTGAAACGCCTGAACTTGAAAAATCCGTGTGCGAAATCCCGCTTGTTCCGTACACGGCAAATGGCTGTTTTTCGGTGCTTTTCGCAGTTTTGCCAAAACGCGACGCAAGAGCTTAGGCAAAATATATTCGCGCGCCGCAGCCCTTGCATGGTGAAAGCGCCTGCGTATAGATTGCCTCTCGACGGCGGGCGGGCGGCAAAGATGATGCAGCGAAATTCAGCAGTAAAAACCGGCAGAAATGCAATATT
>JANWHR010000198.1 GCA_025450355.1 Micropepsaceae bacterium | reverse complement strand
GGAAGAATGACGAGAGCGGACAACGAGCGATTATGGGGTAGCGCTGAACAGAATGGTGCATTCTGCTCACGTAAGTGCCTGCCGATCGTGTCCCCTGACGTGGTGTAGCAACGGCGGGGCCGTCGTGATCTCCGGCGGGGCATGGCCGGAGGTCAGTGGAATTCCGGGGACATAGTATTTAATTGATATCCGCTGGACGCCGTTCCTGAGACCTCGCGCCGAACGGGTTGGCGAGTTGTCGCAAAGTTTTTCCTCTCCAGCTTTTGCGCGGCTTAGTGCTGGCGGATGGCGCCGGGCCGGACGCCGAATCGGCGCAGGAATGCTTTGCTCAGCGCCCCTTCCGATTTGTAGCCGACGGCCGCTGCGATCTCGGCGACCGAATCGCCGGTTTCCAACAGCCGCCGTTTCGCCATATCCAGTCTCAACGCAGACAGCCAGGCCATCGGGGCCAGCCCCGACGCTTTGCCAAAGGCGCGAACCAGCGTGCCGCGGGATGTCAGCGCTGCTGCCGCCATGCCGTCCAGTGTCCAGTCCCTTTGTGGCGCCCTCAACATGGCGATGACGGCGCGCGAGGTCAGCCGGTCCTGAAACAGCGACAGCATGCTTGCCCGCTCGGGCGTCTGCTGCAGATGCATGCGGAGCATCAGCACAAAGAGCGTACTGGCCAGATTGGTCGCGATCACCTCCGAACCGGGTTTTCCGGCATCGAGTTCGTCGCGAATCTCCGTGAGCAGCCACCGGAACCGCTCGACGGCATTGTGCCCGACCGTGTGCAGGACCATCGCACCGGGCAGTGCGGCGGTGAGCACATTGTCTTCGCCGGCCTCGAACCAAAGCCTTCCGCAGATGAGCTCGGTATCCGGCTCGACGCCTGCGATGACTTTGGCGCGAATCGCATTCCGCAATTCGGCCGTAATCGTTCCGGCTGCGCCCTTCCTGCGGCTGCGCACCACATGGCCGGCGCCACGCGGCAGCAAAAGAACATCGCCCGCGCCGAGTGTGATCACCCCGGACTCATCATTCTCCACGCGGCAGGTTCCGCGCGTCACGAGGTGAAAATAGGCCGAACCGTCGCCGGCATAAGCATGCGACGACTCCCAGGCTCCCCCGAATCTGCAAACATCTTCCAGTACCGGCCGCACCTTGAGCAGCGGCGCCAGGGCCGAGAGCAAATCTGGCGGCGCCGTTAAGGGACGTACGTCCGCTGGTTTGATCCGCCGGGACATTTCTTTGCTCCGCGCGGCCATTCACGCAAGGCCGCGCAAGTCTCAAATTTCATCAGTGAACATTGAGGGAGACAGTACCATGTTGATGAAAGAGTGGAATCAATACCGCAATCAGCTGCGGGCACGCGTCACGGAAATCGGCAATCTCAGCGCGGACACGGTGAAAGGATATCTGGCGCTCAGCGGCGCGGGCGGCCGGACCAACCATCTCGACGCGAAGACGCGAGAACTGATCGCACTCGCGGCAGCCGTCACCCTGCGTTGTGATGGCTGCATCGCGGTCCACACCGCCGAAGCACGAAAGTTGGGGATCAGCAAGGAGGAGCTCGCGGAAGCGCTCGGCGTCGCAATCAGCGTCAATGCCGGCGCCGCGCTCGTCTATTCGACACGCGCCTTTGATGCGTTCGATTCGGCCGCGCCGACGTGAGGTGCATCGGAAAATCTACGCCACATGCCGTCATTTCCCCAACGAAGGAAGCAACCCATGAACAGGTGTGTCATCGGTTTTGTCGTCGCGCTCACCACGATCACAGGCGCGTTCGCCGTCGTACGCAGCACGACTGCCCAGAAGCCAAATTCACCGGTCAGTGTGCACGGCCAGAGATTCGACGGTTGCCCATACTATCCGTCCGTGGTCGTTTGCCAGGCGGGATCAAAAGCAGCCGCCCCGTCATCGCAAGGCTGAATTTCGGCCGGCCCCCCGGCAACGCCATCAATGCCGGTGCCATGGGCGGCAGCCTGGTGGCGGCAAACAGCAAAGATTTCAGAAAATTCTGACCGGGCACGGCCAGCAGACCGGACCCGCGGATGCTGCGGACCCGCCGGGATCATAGGCGGCGGATTTGGTGTAAAATCGTCATGCCGATGCGTGCGGGCCGAAGTCGTAGAACCTGCACGCCAGTGCAACCGGCGCCAGACGGGAGAGACCGATATGAGACCGCACGCATTCGGACGCGCAACTGTCACCGCGGCTGCCGCAGCGGTGGTTTTGGGCGGGGTTCCTTCTGCGGTCGCGCAGGACCGCGCGCCGGTGGCGGTGCCGGTTTTCCAGGTCGATCCGGATTTTCCCGCCATGCCGGACAGGATGCTGCTGGGCGGCGTCGGCGGAGCCACTGCGGACTCACACGGGAACATCTGGGTTTTCCATCGTCCGCACACGCTGGAAGAAGGCAACGCCACCGAAAACGGCTATCTGCCGGCCCCGCCCGTGGTCGAGTTCAGCGCAGCGGGACAATACCTGCAGGGCTGGGGCGGACCGTCGAAAACCGGCGAATACCAGTGGTTCAATCGCGGCGGCCTGCATTCGGCCTTCGCGGAATGCGCCTCGTGTACGTCCGGACGGCGCCTGAATGGCGATGGGCGTCCGGGCAGCGGCGAACACGGAATCGCTGTCGATGCGCACGACAATGTCTGGTTGACCGGCAATGGCGATGGCGATGGCCAGATCCTGAAATTCAGCAGGGATGGCAAATTCCTGTTGCAGATCGGCAAGGCCGGATCGCCGGTGGACAGCAACAGCACGGAACACGTCAGCCGCGCCGCCGGAATCTTCGTCGATGACAAGACCAATGAGGTGTTCGTCGCCGACGGTTACGGCAACCGGCGCGTGGTGGTGTTTGATGCCAACACCGGAAAATACAAACGCCACTGGGGCGCCTATGGCAACCGCCCGGACGACAAGGCGTCCAAAGCGCGGCAGACGAGCGGACCTGCGCCGCAGCAATTCAACACACCCCACGGCATCACCGTTTCCAACGACGACATTGTTTATGTTTCGGATCGCGCCAACAACCGCGTGCAGTCGTTCCGGCTGGACGGCACCTTCATCAGAGAGGGTTTTATCAGGCGCGAATCCAAAGGCACCGGGACAGCTTTCGGCGTGGCGCTCTCGACCGACCCTGCGCAGCGTTTTCTCTATGTTGCCGACGGCTCAAACGAACGCATCGCCATTCTGGACCGCGCGACGCTGTCCGAAATCGGACACATCGGCCGGCCCGGACGCAAAGCCGGAGAATTCTTCCACCTGCACAGCCTGGCGGTGGACCCGCAGGGAAACCTGATCACGGGCGAGTCACAGGGGTACCGGGTGCAGAAATTCATCTTCAGGGGTGTTTCGACGGCGCGGTAAATCGTCCCGGAACGAAGGCCGTGCCCCCCTCCCGGCTTCGCCGGCACCTCCCAAAATTCGCCTGCCCACCAGGGGAGGTCGGCCGGTAGGCTGCAATTTGGGATGTGATCGGGGACGAACTGCACGAATATGCGATAGAGGTCACAGGGCCAGGGCGACCGAGAGGGCCATGAGCGCCCCGAGCAGAAGGCTGATCCGGTCCCGGAGGGCGAATATCACCGGATCGTCGTGCAGCATCGACCGGTGGCTGAACAGCCAGATGCGCATTTGCCAGGCAAACACCGGCGCAGGGATCGCGTAGAGCCACAGCGGATTTGAATAGGCGCCGGAAACCAGCGCGTCGCTGGTGACGAACAGCAGCAGTATGACGATGGATGCGAGACTTCCGGCGACGCCAAAGGCCAGCACAAGGATGGCATCATCCACCCGGTAGCCGCGGCCGCGAATCGGGGAATCGGGGCCCGCCGCGCGAATCTCGGCGTAGCGCTTGGCCAGAGCCAGCGAAAAGAAGAACACCAGCGAAAACGCCAGCAGCCAGGGCGATTGCCTCAAGTGCAGCACGGCGGCGCCCATCACCAGCCGCATGGTGAACAGCGCACCTACAATCGACACGTCGAGGAACGGCACACGTTTGAGGCCAAAAGAATAGGCCAATGTCCCGGCCAGATAGGCGACAAGGCCGGCGGCAAGTCCGGTGGACAGGCTGGCCCCGGCCGCGACCGCTCCGGCGATCATGACCATCGAGGCGATGAGTCCCAGTCCGGGCGAGAGATTTCCGGACGCGAGCGCGCGCCTGTATTTCGTCGGGTGCAGGCGATCGGCGTCGAGATCCGCCAGATCGTTGATCAGATAAGTGGCCGAGACCAGCACCGACAGAATAAAGAAAGCGAGCACCGCCTGCGCGACATTCGCCGCGTTCGCATAGGCATGGCTGAGGAACAGCGGCAGAAAAATCAGGATATTCTTCGACCACTGATGGATGCGCAGCGCAGCGAGAAAACCGCGCCAACGGCTTTGACCGCTGTCCATGCGCGCCAGAATCGGCACGCCTGCGTTTTCGACCGCTCTCGTGACCCGCCGTCCCGCATCGCACAGAATCGCGCCCCTTGCGGCCAGGAACATGGGCAGATCGGCGGCGCTGTCTCCGGCGTAAATGAAATCGCCCGGAACATTCTCCCTCACCCAGGCAAGCTTGTTCGCGCCCTTGAGATTCCGCTTTGCGTTGCTGCCCGCCACGCTGTCGAACAGCCCGATCCCGGACGCGATTTCTTCCGCCGTCTCCTGATCGGCCGCCGTGAGCAGGTGGATTTTGCGGTTGCCCGATTTTTCCGCCTTGAGGAATTCGACCAGCTCGCGCCGCTGCGGCAGCACGCTGTCGGCGAGCGGGCGGTGCCGGCTGATGCTGCGTTTGAACGCAGCGCGGCCGAGCGGCAGGCAGGCGAGCGATCCGACCGCCGCCACGGGATTGCGGAACAGCAGACGGATAAATCCTTCCTGCAAGCTATCCGTTAACAGAACCGTCCCGTCCAGATCCACAATCAACGGGACATCAGCACCTGGCGCCATCCGATAATTCACGGTTCTTTTAACCCGTTGGCCGAAGGCCGATATTGGCAAATATCCATCACCGGCCCGGCGCCAACAGCTGACAGCCGGCGGCATCGCCCAGCACCCGCCGCCCCACGACGAATTGCCGGAATTCGTCCGCACCGGCGCCGTAATTCCGCAACTGATCCGGGCAGAAGACTATCGCACCAAGAGGCGCATCGCCCAGCCAGGCCTGCGGTTTGGCCAGGATCTTC
>JANWHR010000197.1 GCA_025450355.1 Micropepsaceae bacterium | reverse complement strand
TAGATTTGCCGCCGCTCTTCCGGGTCGAGAAAATCGGCCATTGCAGTTTCGTGTGGGCCGAGCACAAAGCCCTCGACCGCGAGTGATGTGCCACCTTCGTCATCGCGCAAATCTTCGATGCCCACCCTGTGCGCCTCCAGAGGCAGCACGTCCAGCTCCCGCTGGCGTCCGTGAAACACCGGCTTGCCGGTGCACGATCCGGCAAATTGCAGCCGCGCATTGACGACACGCCCCATTATTGTTTCCACTGTCTGCGCAGGCGCATGATTAAGCCATTGTAAGGTATTTGACACCCCGGCAAGATGGCGCGGGGCAAGGACTGCGGTCAACGAGGGGGCGGGGTTGCGGCACGATCTGACGCGTCGGTGCCTGCTGATTTCGGTCGCGGGTCTCTCCACGGTCCGCGCCGGCGCGACGACCTCCACACCGCGCGTCGCGTGCCTCGACTGGGCGCTTGCCGAAACGATGCTGGCGCTCGACGCACCGCCCATCGGCATCGTCGCGGCGAGCGATTGGCCGCTGTTTGTGGTCGAACCTGCATTGCCCCGGCAGGTCGCCGATCTCGGACTGCAACAGGACATCAATTTCGAGCTGCTGGCGACATTGCGGCCCGGCCTCATCCTCACCTCGCCCTTTCTGGAAAATTTCGAACCGCAGCTTCGCCGCATTGCTCCGGTTTTGAACCTGTCGATTTATGACGACAGCGGACCGCCGTTGGCGCAACGCGAAGCCGTCACGCGTACCCTTGGTCAACGGATCGGCAAACATGCCGAAGCGGAACGCTTCCTCCGTCAGGCCGGCCAATCCTTCGAATTGGCCAGACAGCGCATCGCGCAGTTGCCACACCGGCGATTGATCGTCGCGACCTTCGTGGACGCGCGCCATGTTCGCGTCTATGGCGGTGCCAGCCTGTATCAGAATGTGCTGAGGCGCCTTGGACTGGAAAACGCCTGGCGCACTCCGGTCGGCTATTTCGGCTTCGCAACGGTGGGTGTTGAACGGCTCGCAGACGCCGGAGATATCCATTTCGTTGGTTTCGATCCATTGCCGCCGGATGTCGCTCCGGCGCTCAGGCAGAGCACGCTTTGGGAGCGCCTGCCCTTCGTCCGCGCCGGACGCGTTTCCATGCTTCCACCAACCCTGCCCTTTGGCGCCATGCCGGCCGCACTGCGCTTTGCGCGGCTTTTGACCTCAGCCCTGGAAAGGGCGTCCGCATGACCGCCACGTCTGTCCGGCTGTCGCCGGGATTCCTCGTAACGGGTCTGGCAACGCTGGCGGGCATCGCCTGCTTCCTGCTTCTGGCGGCCCCTGTTTCGCAATTGCGCGCAACTCAAGGGCCGGAAGCCATCTATGACGTGACACGGATGGTGCTGATCTATGCCACGCTGCCGCGGCTGTTCATGGCGCTGCTGTGCGGTGCCGCACTCGCAGCGGCTGGTGCCATCCTTCAGCAGGCGCTCGGCAATCCGCTCGCCTCTCCAACCACGCTGGGGGTGGACGCAGGCGCGCGGCTCGCGATCGCGCTGACCCTGATTTTTGTGCCCGAGCTGTTTGGCTTTGGACGCGACGCCGTCGCCCTTGCCGGTAGCGTGCTCGCCACGCTGATCGTGTTCGCGCTGGTTCGCAACCGCGGATTTTCGGCGATTTCAATCGTCCTCGCAGGACTGATCGTCAGCCTCTATTGCGGAGCGCTGGCTGCCATTCTCACGCTGGTGGAAAACCGCTACCTCACAAGCCTGTTCATCTGGGGCGGCGGCTCGCTGGCGCAGCAGAGCTGGGGTCCAGGGCTCGCTCTCCTGTGGCGCATCGCGGTTTGTTTGCCGGCCGCGCTGATTTTGTTGCGGCCGCTGTCGTTGCTGGATTTGGGCGATGAGGCAAGCCGCAGCCTTGGAGTGCCTGTCGGCCGCGTTCGCGCGCTCGCCGTGGCGGTCGCCGTTTTATTTTCGGCGTTCGTCACCAGCGCCGTGGGCGTGATCGGATTTGTCGGACTGGCGGCGCCAATTCTTGCCCGGCTCGCCGGTGCCCGGCGTTTTCCGGAGCGACTCCTTTGGTCGTGCATTATCGGCGCTCTGCTCTTGCTGCTGACCGACGCCGCCGTGCAGCTTGCCGCGTCAGGCTCGGCGCAATTCGTGCCGACGGGGGCCGTCACCGCGGTGCTGGGTTCACCCTTGCTGCTGCTCCTGCTGCCGCGCCTGAAACTTACACAGCCACCAATCCCCACGAATCCGGGACAAGCCCTGCCGCGTCGAAGACCGGCGCCGGTCTGGATCGTCATGGGGGCAGGATTGGCGATTCTGCTCGTGTTGCTGCGTCTCGCCGGACGCAACGCCGATGGATCGTGGGCACTTTTTGGGTTTGATGACTGGCATCTGGTGATGCCATGGCGCGCACCGCGTTTCGTCGCGGCCAGCGCAGCGGGAGGCCTGCTCGCAGGCGCCGGATTCATTCTGCAGCGCCTGACCAATAACCCCCTCGCCAGCCCCGAAGTACTGGGTGTCAGCGCCGGCGCGATGCTTGCGGTCGCCGTTGGCTTGTTCGTCGCCGGCCCGCTTAATGCCATAGGACAGAACATAGCCGCCATCATGGGCGGCGCCGCTGTACTCGCAATGGTCCTGTTGATGGGGCGCAGCACCGGCTTTGCACCCGAACGGGTCCTGCTCGCGGGCGTTGCCCTGAGTGCACTCGCGGATGCGGTGGTGGGCGTGATGATGGCGGCGGGCGACCCGCGTGCCGTCGCGCTGCTCTCCTGGCTGGGAGGAACAACGAGCGGAACGAGTGCAAACACGGCTCTTTTCGCCCTTGTCACGTGTGGTCTGCTGGCAGCAGCAGCCGCATTGGGGCAACGCTGGCTCACCATTTTGCCGCTCGGTAGTGCGACGGCTCAGGCGCTTGGAACACCGCTTTCCCACGCGCGCCTGTCGCTTTTTCTCGCCGCCGCCGTCATGACCGCCGCGGCAACACCGGTCATCGGACCGTTGACATTCGTCGGTCTGTTGGCTCCGCATATCGTGCGCGCGGCAGGTGTACGCCACGCTTTGTCAAGTCTATGTACCAGCATCGCGGTGGGAGCAGCCCTGATGGGGACCGCGGATTGTTTTGCCCGCACGATTGCGTTTCCCATTCAACTGCCGACCGGATTGGTCGCGGCGTTGATCGCAGGTCCGTTCCTTTTGTTGCTCCTGAATCGAGGGGCGCGACTGACGTGACCATCACCGAACTCGCAATGCGGCACGACGGCAGCGCGGGACACGAGCCGGGCACCTTCGCCATGACATTGTCGAATGCCGGCGTGAAGATCGGGCCGGCTGCGATCCTCACGGATATCTCGTGCAAGTTTCCGGATCGCGGCGTGACCGGCCTCATAGGTCAGAACGGCTCCGGAAAATCGACTTTGCTGAGGGTCCTTGCGCGCCAGCAAAGGCTTTCCAGCGGAAGCGCCGAACTCTTCGGCGCGCCCCTCGATGTCCTGCCGGACCGGGAATTCGCGAGGCAGGTCGCGTATCTGCCGCAGCACACACCGCTTGCACCCGGCTTAACGGCCCGCGAACTCGTCGCTTTGGGCCGCTATCCGTGGCACGGCGCGCTAGGCCGCTTCACCACGCAGGATGCCGCCAAAGTCGATGAGGCCATCGCCACGATGAATCTCACCACATTCGCGGACCGTTTCGTGGATTCTCTTTCCGGCGGCGAGCGGCAGCGCTGCTGGATCGCCATGCTGCTGGCGCAGAACGCGCGGCTTCTGCTGCTGGACGAGCCAATCTCCGCGCTGGATATCGCGCACCAGATTCATGTTCTCAGCCTGATACGTGAGATTGCGGGGGAGTTGAAGGTTGCGGTCGTCCTTGTGATCCACGACATCAATCTCGCTGCCCGCTATTGCGACGACCTGATTGCACTGAAACAGGGATGCCTTGAAGCCTACGGCACGCCGAAGGAGCTGATGACGGCTGAAGTGCTGAGCGGGATTTTCGATGTACCAATGCGCGTTGTTTCGCAACAGGGCACGCCGTTGGCCTTTGTGCAATCCGGGGCCGGCTCGGGGACGCGGGCATGAGCGATATCGCCGGTACTCTCAGGGGCCACGGCGATTCCCCGCCCGGTAAAGACAGGGGCGTGGAACACGGCTCACGCGATGCAACGATTATCGACAGATTCGAAGCGGCGGCGATTCAATGGCCGGCCGCGGTCGCGGTTACATTCGAAGGCATATGCATCGACTACCGCACGCTCGACAGGCGGGCGAACCAATTGGCCTGGGAGCTCATCGCCGGCGGTGTCGGCCCTGAAGACATCGTAGCCCTGTGCTTGCCGCGAGGCATTGATGCGATCATTTCCATTCTCGGCGTATTGAAGGCCGGCGCCGCCTATCTTCCGCTCGACACCGCGCTCCCCGAAGAGCGCATCGACTTGATGGTGTCTGATGCTGCGCCAAAGGCGACGATCACAATCTCAAGTCTGGCGGCGCGCTTCGGCCGGCACGTGCTCTGTCTCGACACCCTCGCGGCCGATCTGCGACTTCGGCCGGGCCACGCGCCAAAGGACGCAGATCGCGTCAGGCCGCTTCATTCCGCGCACGCGGCTTACGTCATCTATACCTCCGGCAGTAGCGGACGGCCCAAGGGCGTCGTGGTGAGCCACCGGGAAGTGGTACGGCTCTTTTCAGCGGCACATGCGGTTTGTGCATGTGGTCCGGAAGCGGCGTGGACGCTGTTTCACTCCTACGCCTTCGATTTTTCCGTTTGGGAAATCTGGGGCGCACTGTTTCACGGCGCCCGCGTTGTCGTTGTGCCGCAATCCATCACACGCTCCGCCGAGGCGCTGATTGCGCTTCTATCCGAGGAGCGCGTTACCCATTTCAGCACCACGCCATCCGTCTTCTACCGGCTCATGGAGGCAGACGCATCCCGCTGCGATCTCCGGAACGCGGCATTGCAGAAGATCATTTTCGGCGGTGAGGCGCTGCGAATCGAACGTCTTGCGAATTGGTGGTCGCGCTATTCCGGAGACGCGCCACAGCTCGTCAACATGTACGGCATCACCGAAACAACCGTTCACGTCACGGAGGCGTTGCTCCGCCCCGATCTCATCGCAGGCGCCGCGCCCGGTTTCATCGGTTCGGCATTGCCAGACCTGGAAGTGTATGTGCTCGACGGCCGGCTGCAACCTTGTCCCGAGGGCGTCATTGGCGAGATTTATGTTTCGGGCGAAGGTCTCGCGCGCGGCTATCTGCGAAAACCCGGCCAGACCGCTGGACGGTTCATCGCGCATCCATTTGGCATGGCTGGCGAAAGACTCTACCGCTCGGGCGATCTTGCGTCCTGGAGCGGTGGCGGCGCGCTCGCCTTTCATGGCCGCGCGGACGATCAGGTCAAGATTCGCGGCTATCGCATCGAACCCGGGGAAATAGAAGCCGCGCTTCTCGCCGTGCCGAACGTCACCCAGGCGGCAGTGATTGCGCGCGCCAATGGGCAGGGCGAACTGCACCTCGTCGCCTATGTGAGCTCTTCGACGGGCCCCCTCGACATTTCTTCCCTGCGTCAGGAACTCTCACGTGTGCTGCCGGTCTTTATGATTCCCGCAGCCTTCGTGCACCTGCCATCGCTTCCGCTCACCGTGAACGGCAAGCTCGACCGCAGCGCGCTGCCCGAGCCGCCGATCGCGGGCGTTGAGGACCGCAAGACAACAGGCGACCGCGAAGAAACGCTGCTCTGTGCAGAAGCCGCCGCAATTTTGGACGTCACCGGGGTAGGGCTTGACGACAATTTCTTTCATCTCGGCGGACATTCCCTGTCTGCGACGCGACTTGTGGCGGCACTCGCGGCCCGCCTCGGGCGCGCACTGCCGCTGCAAGCGGTTTTCGATTATCCGGTTCTGCGCGATCTGGCGAAAAGACTGCGCGAAGCGCCGCGGGCAGGCTCGCGCGCGACGTGGCAAACGACGGCCAATGACGCGCCGGCATCGCTTGTGCAAGCGCGGCTGTGGCTGCTCGATCAAATCGAACAGGATCGTGCGGCCTAT
>JANWHR010000196.1 GCA_025450355.1 Micropepsaceae bacterium | reverse complement strand
TCATGTAGGCGAGTGCCTGGATCGTCAGTGTCGGGTTGAACCCGCTGCCCATGGTGGGAAAAGTCGAGCTGCCCATCAGGAACAGGTTGGGTGCATCCCAGCATTGCGAATAGCGGTTCACCACGGAATCCCTGGGATTGCCGCCCATCCGCGTGCCGCCCATGTGATGGCCGCCGGGCGCGCCGCCGGTTTCGGGCGCGCGCCAGACCAGATTGGCCCCCGCCGCATGGCCGATCTCTTCGAGTTTGCGCGCCAGGAATTCGGTGCGCGCGAGCTCATTGGGCCGGCGTGACTCATAGGTCACGCGCGGCGCCGGCAGGCCCCACGCATCGCGCACATTGGGGTCGAGATCGATCGTCTGGTGCGGGTAAGGCAGGTCTTCGATCTGGGCCGCGATGGCGGCATGGCGCGTGTAATATTTGGCGAAAAAATCCCGCCAGGCGGCGCCCCAGCGCGGCACGCCGGGCGGGGGATTCATGGTCGCTTCACCGATTGGCCCGCCTTCCAGCGCAACCGGGCTGACCGAAATCTGTGCGCCGCGAATGAAGCCAAGTTTGCCGTGGTCGAAATTGTCACCATTGAAATCGTCGATCGAGTGCTTCTGCGCGCTCGGCCCCATGAACACGTTCACATGGCGGTCGTCGAAGGCGATCTGCACGCGCGCGCGCAGATGCGTCATGAAATGTTTTCCCAGATGGCCGCTGGAATTGGCGAGGCCGCTGGGAAATTTCGTCGTCTTCGAGAGCAGCAGAAGACGCGTGTTGTCATAGGTGAACGGCGCCAGGATCACGATCTCTGCTTCGACCGTATTGTCCGAACCGTCCGGGCCATAAAAGGACACGCCGGTCACGCGCCCGCTGTTGTCGGAATTCACGCGGTACACCATCGCGCCGGTGCGCAAGGTGAAATTCCCGCTGCGGTCGGCTTCGGGAAGCTTCGTGACCAGAATGCTGGACTTGGCGCCGATGTGGCAGCCGAAGGCCTGGCAGAATCCGCAATAGGTGCAGCCAGGCCGGCCGTTGTAGGGCTGTGACAGGATCGCGCGCGGGCTCGAGAAAGGATGATAGCCAAGCTTTTTTGCCGCCTCGTTGAAAATCAGTCCGCAATTGTCGGCATCGAGCGGCGGAAGCGGATATTCGCGCCGCCGTGGCCCCTCAAAGGGATTCCCTTCGGCCATTTTGCGGCCCTGAACATTCCCGGCCTGACCGGACACGCCGATCTCATATTCCGCCTTGTCGTAGAAGGGTTCCAGTTCTGCATAGCTGAGCGGCCAGTCGATCAGGGATGAATCCGCCGGAATCGCCTTTGCGCCATAGCGTGCAATGGTGTTCGAGCGGGCGCGGAAATCATCTTCGTGCAAACGCCAGGACAGCGCCCCGTAATGCACCGTGCCGCCGCCCGACTGCGCGCCATAGTTCAGCGTGTGCAGCGGCGCGGCGCTCTTGCTCGCATCCGTGCGCCACGTCACGGGCTGAGTTTTCCAGTTCGGGCGCAGATCCTGGCGCTGGAAATAGCGGAGTTCATCGTGCGGCTCAAAATCGGCGGTCTTCAGCCTCGGCCCGCGTTCCAGGCCGAGCACCTTCATGCCGGCCTTGCCGAGTTCGGCGGCGAGAATCCCGCCGGCGCCGCCAACGCCCACGATCACCACGTCGGTTTTGAAATCGGCCATGGTCAGGTCCTCCGTTTCGGTTTCGAGGCCTGCGTTTGCACTCCCGTGATTGGCGCCCGGGTGAATTCATCCCGGCTCTGGATTTCGGGTTTGGTGAAGAAGGGTTGCGCGCCCGGAAAGCCGATCAGCTTCCAGCCGGCAAAGTCCCTGTTCCCGCCATAGACCGGATCGGCGAACATCCCCTCAATCGTGTGCGTACGGATAGTTTCGAAGAATGCCCGTGCGGACGGCCAGGCGAAGTCCGGCGCCCGGCCGGCCTCCAGCGCGGTCAGAACTTCGTCCTGCTGATTCGCATCCAGCCGCGCGAAGGGGCGGCCATAGACGGCGCGGCTATGGGCGTCGAGCTGGTTCAGCCCATGGCGATAGAATTCCTGCAAATCGGAATAGGCGCCGGCCAGCGCAAGGTCGATATAGTTCAGGACATCGGCATCTGTGGCGCCCGGCATGCCAGGTGCACCGGGAAAAATGCGTTCGGCAAACGCGGCAACTGCCGCCGCGTCATCAGCGTTGAAAAACGCACCGTGCTGCTCCGGGGCCGGCATGTTCATCGGCATCGGCTCGGCCGCGTTGGCCGGTGCAGCCGGAACCACCGCGTTGGCGGCCACAGCCCCCGCACCCGCCGCCGCCCCCTTCAGGAAGGCCCGCCGCGATTTGTCCTTTCCACTCATATCGTCCACCCTCTGTGGCAAGGAATCAAAACCACCTCCTCCTTGTGGGGCAAGCCTGTCCCGGACTTGATCCGGGATCGAAATTGGCCTTGCAAATTTCGTGTGGAGGTAAATGCCGCAGACTCCCGCACCCGCAAAGCATCACCGGCTCGCGGTTCTCATTTGTGTCGCCCATTTGGCGGCATATTGCGCACGCGGGACCTCGGCGCCGCGCAAATACACCTTGTCGATCTTTCGCGTGTTGGAAATGCTGTCCAGCGGATTGGCATTCAGCACGATGAAATCGGCGTTGCGTCCAGGCGCGACCAGGCCGGTGTTGAAATGCCCGGCCGCTGCGCCGTCGCTGGTCGCCGCCCTGATGGCCTCCATCGGCGTCAGGCCCATGGCAACCATGCTCTCGAGATCAAGGTGATTCTGGAACGCCACCAGATGCCGCGTCTGGCCGGTATCGGTTCCCCCGACCACCGTCATGCCGGCAGCGCGCAAAAGCATCATGTTCTTGCCGTCCGCCGCGAACTCCCGTTTGGCGCGCGCCACATCGCCGGGCGTCATTTTCCGCAGTGGTGCGCCCCAGTATTTCTCGATCTGCTGCGGCGAATAGAGCGCCTTCAGCAGCGGATCATCCAGCCAGTTGGGGCGGTTTGGCCCGCCGGTTGTGTTCATCCA
Organism: Micropepsaceae bacterium; assembly: GCA_025450355.1. GTDB lineage: Bacteria > Pseudomonadota > Alphaproteobacteria > Micropepsales > Micropepsaceae > CAIYRG01. Next base: position 3,211 of record JANWHR010000196.1, on the reverse strand, counting down.
GGCGGTGATGAGCGCGGGCGTCACCCACATATGCGGGCGGTCGTTGCGCGCGATCCGGTCCTTCACCAGGCGGATGATCTCGTCGTCCACCACGTCCCCGCCGCGCACCGGCACGTGCAGCCAGCCCTCCATGCCGTCCCGGATCATCAGCTTGGCATCAGACAGTTTCACGTTGTGCACACCGACCGGAACATTGAACTTGTGCGCTTCATCCAGGATCGCGCCATAAAGCTCCGGCGTCAGGGTCTTCTTCGTGCCGCTTCGGTCATCGACCCAGATTTTGATGAATTCGGGTTTCATCTTGACGTAGTCGCGCACCGCCGCGCGCGCTTCTTCCGGCGTGGTGACGGGATAGGCGACGTCCACGCGCGATGGGTCGCCCTGCGCGCCGGAACCAGGCCAGGCGATCCCGGGCCCGGCCGTCTTGAACAGCGCCGCGCCGGGAATGGTCTCATTGCGGATTTCCAGCGCGATGTTGCTCCAGTGCGTGCGTCCGCCGTGCATGTCCGAGCGGTCGGCAAGATCGCCGACGCCCACCACCGCACCCACCCCCACATAGGCCAGACGCTGCAGATGATCTGTGAGATTGTCGCGGTTGAACATGTCCTTGGACATGGTCCCGGCAATCAGGTTCTGGAATCCGAAATGGCCGTGCATGTCCACCAGCGTGGGCATCACGGTCTTGCCGGAAAGGTCCACGCGGTTCGCGCCCGCAGGCAATGGAATTTCGCCTTTGCGCCCCACGCGGGTGAAGGCGCCGTTCTGGACGAGAAAGGCGGAGTTTTCGATGGCCGGCGATCCGTCCCCGGTGATCAGCCGCGCGCCTTCGTACAAGATCGCGTTCTGTTGCGCCGCCGCAGGCAACGCGAAGGCCAGCGCCACAAACGAGGCCAGCATTACGCGCCGATGAATCCTTCCCGTCATGTCACTCTCCATTTTCCGTCATCCCGGCCAGCCGCGGCACGCGGCGTGAGCCGGGACCCACTTCGAAACCTGCTTTTGCGGCCCAGTGGGTCCCGCATCGCGCCCTCCGTCGCCACAGCTCCGGAGGGCTTGTGCGGGATGACAGGTCGTTTGCCGATTTTAATCCAGCGGTTCGAGTTTGACGATCGACGCGCCGTGATTGCTGCCGGCCCAGAACGTCACGGGCGTGGTGGAGTTGTCGATCCACACGCGGCGGATATTGGTCGGGTTCGGCAGCAGATATTCCGTGAACTGACCGGTCTTGGTGTTCAGCCGCACGACGCGGTCGTTCATCATGGACGCGGTCCAGGCATCACCGTTTTTGTCCACGATGACGTCGTAGGGATTCGACCATTCCGCCGGAACGCGCCATTCCTTCATGGTCTCGGCTTTCGGGTCGAGCATACCGATGGCGTTGCCGTCATATTCCGCAAACCAGAGCCGGTTCTGTTCGTCCACCCGGCCGCGCCGTGGCCGCGAATTGGGAATTTCCGTGCGGAAAATACGCAGCTTCTTCGTCGCGGCGTCCAGAATGCCCAGATCGCCCGAATTGAAATCGAGCATGTAAAGGTTGTTCTTCAGATCGGCATTGATGCCATAGGAGCCGATGTTCTTCTTCGTCTCCGGATCGGTGAACGTACCCAGATTCTCCCATTTTCCCGTGGCCGGTTCGAGCCGCAGAATCTGCGCGTGGTCGGAATTCTTCACCCAGACCTTGCCGTCCACCTGCATCGACGTCGGCGACACAAAAGACTGCTGGGTCGCATCGGTCTGCCATTCCTTCGGCACGGACCAGGTCTGCACCTTGCCGGTCTTGCGGTCGAATTTCGCGACGCCGCCCTGATACATCATGGCGACCCAGAGATTGCCGTCGTGGTCCTCTTCGAGGTCCAGGGTGCCGACGGGGAAGCCCTCCTTGATTTTGGGACTCGGATATTCCGTCACCTTGCCGGTTTTCGGATCCATCCTGCCGATGAACAGTGCCCCGAAATCCGAGTACCAGACCTGACCATCGCGGGTGACAATCACGTCGTGCGGTTCGATGGTTTTACGAGGCAGGTCGTATTCCGTGACGATGAAATGCGTGCTGCGCCCGGTGGGCCGGGGCAGGGTGTGCAGCGGGTAGCTGTGCTCCGGCCCGTTGTGGAGATTGACGCTGGCGAGCCATTCCGCCGCCCCGCGCATGCGGTTCGCGAGCGTGGTATCTCCCATGGCGTTGCCCGCGCCGCCGCCGAGATTGCGCCGCGCCGTGCCGATCAGCCGTTGCGGCTGCAATGGCGTGCTGCCGGGATAGTAGCCCGACATGCGGTTGAACACCTGCATGAATTCATCCGCGTCGTGCCGCGAATTCACGATGCGCTGGTAACTGTGGCAACTGTTGCAGGAGAGCAGGAATTTCTTCTGCTGGTCCGTGCCCGGCATGCTGATCAGCCATTCGGCATGGCTGAGCTGGGCCGCGAGGTTTTTTGTGGGCGCCAGTGTCAGATTGGCCGTCGTTGTGGCGCCGGACTTCACATCGGCCGCGGCGGCCCGATCGAGGTCATAACCAATGGCGCGAATCGTCAGCGCGTAATGGCCGGCATCGAGCTTTGCGGCCGGAAAGCTGTAATGCCCCCGGTTGTCGGTTGCGACGGATATGGCAATGGTCGAAGCGTCTTTTTTGGCGGTGACCACGACGCCTTCCATGGCGCCTTCCTTGGCCGATGTGACGCTGCCGGTCAGGGCCGCGGGCGCCTGCGCCGCTGCGGCGCCTGTCATGAGCGCAAGAACGGAAGCGGCGAGCAACAGTGACTTCTGCATGGCAGTCTCCTCCCGGCCCTGCTCAACTCACGATTGGCCGGCAGGGTGCGCTTTTCACGTGCTTCCGGCAAGACGGATGAAGCCCAAAATGGGCGTTTGCGTTGGGCATGCGTGGTATAATCCGAACATGCGAATCAGTCTTTTCCTGATGCTGACCGGAATATTCGCGCTGTGGCCGCGCAAGCTGAACGGCCCCGGAAAGCGGCGGCTGCTGAATGTCGAAGAGGCGGTGCGCCTCTGGTCCGAACACGGCGCCATATTTTAGAAATTCCGTATGGACCGCGGGCTTCCCGCCTTGGCGCGCCATAGCGCCACTTCGGCGCGGCGGCGGCCAGCCCGCATTTTTCCCGGCTTTAAAAATCCCCCGTCTTCGCGATTGGAATAACCGCGTCATTCTTCCCGGCAAAGAATTCAAACGGGTTTTCGGCACAGACGTTTTCTTCCCACG